>NZ_SOFT01000041.1:0-137584 GCF_004402645.1 Cryobacterium sp. TMT2-42-4 | reverse complement strand
GACCATGCCCAGCACCATCATCGCGTCCGCCTCACCCAAGAGCGAAAAAGACACCGAATCCAGCACGGCCGCGGCCAGGTCACGCACCTGCTGCAGCTGCTGCACGAGCGAGAGCACCGCCTGCGGTAAGGCGGTGGGGTGGTACGGAGTGGGGGCCCCAGCCATGCTTTATATCGTAGACACGTTCTAAGTTGGAGTCAATGGCTGTGGAAGAATATCAGTTGAGTTTCGTCTGCCTGTTCTAATCAATTCGGTGACAGGGGGGCGGAGGTGCGACGGCTGTCCACGGGAAACTCATCCGCTTGAGTCCGAAAAAAGATCGGCCGCACAGCCTGAGCTGCGCGGCCGATCCTGGAACTATACGGTCGGCTGGACTACACCGGCGAGGGCGTCGTGAAGCTCTTTGGCTTCAGCGTCGTTCACAGAGACGACAAGTCGGCCTCCACCTTCGAGCGGAACACGCACGATGATGAGGCGCCCCTCTTTTACAGCCTCCATTGGCCCGTCTCCGGTCCTTGGCTTCATGGCCGCCATGAACTCCCCTTCCATTCATTCGTCTGAACTTCTATTATCTGCCATTACGGGCTGAGACTGTAATTAGGGAGGTGTCCAGTCCGCTCCGTCGACCCCCCAGCACAGCAGGAGCCAGACCCACTGGCCGGCGATGAACAGCAGCACGATGCCCACCCGGTAAACCGCGCTCCGCGGCTGAGCCACGGCACCCAACAACGGAAACATCGGCATCAGCAGGCGGAAGGTGCTCGACTGCGGGAAAAACACCGCCAGCAGGTAGAGGCCGTAGCTGGCCAGCCAGAACCGCAGGTCCGCGCCCAGTCGGCGCACCGCCGGCAGCAACAGGGTCAGGCCGAACGCCAGGATGAGCCCCGAGACAACGACGAGGCCCAGCGGCATCCCGAGCCACCAGACACCGCCCTGGAACCAGGCGGTGAACGGAACGAGCTCCTGATAACCGATGTAGGCCGACCGCCAGGCCAGCTCGGTGTCGGTGTAGGCCGTGATCGACCCCGTGGCGATCCAGGCGATGGCCGGCCAAACCAGGCCGGAGATGCCGCTGAACACGGCAACGGATGACGCCAGCAACCGTTCGCGCACCGAAAACGGGTCGTGTGTCCGGGCAAGCCAGCGGTGCACAACGTGCAGCCCCAGGGCGAGCGCGAAGGCCAGGCCGCTGGGCCGGGTCAGCGCCATCACGGCGATCACCGGGAACAGCAGCGCATACCGCCGCTCGAGCAGCAGGAGAAGTGCCAACGTGAGCAGGAAGAGGTACAGCGACTCGGCATAACCGAACTGCAGCACGGGCGACAGCGGGGCCACACAGAACAGCACCACCGCGAACAACGCCGTCCCGGAGTCCTGTATTCTGCGCATCAGCCGGTAGAACAGCAGGGCGGCGCCGAGGCTGGCGGCCAGGGACACGAATACGGCCACGGGTGCCCACGGCTGTCCGCTGAGCAGCATCAGCAGGCGCACGACCACCGGGTAACCGGGCATGAAGGCCCAGGCGTTCTCCGCGATGTCCCCGCCGGCGGTGAGCGGCAGTGTCGACGGGTAGCCCCCGACGGCGACGATGTTGTACCACCGGGCGTCCCACATGTTCGCGAACTCCGCGTAGCCGGGTGACGCTCCCGTCCACGGGTTGGCGCCCTGGGCATTCGCAAGCAGTAGCACCAGGGTGGTCGTGACGAGCCGGGACGCGGCCCAGATCAGGGCGACCCGCGCCCACCACGGCGTGAGCCGGTAGCCGGCCTTCCAGCCGGACGACGCCACGGCTATCCGACGCTTGTAGTCAGCCACGCGCGAAGGCCGTCCTCGCAGTCCGTGATCTGCGCCAGGGCGACGCGTTCGTCGTCGGCGTGAGCCTTCAGCGGGTCGCCGGGGCCGTAGTTGACGGCGGGAATGCCCAGGGCGGAGAAGCGGGCGACATCCGTCCAGCCGTACTTGGGCTTGGCCTCGCCGCCGACCGCGGTCAGGAACTGCAAGGCCAACGGGGCGTCCAGGCCCGGCCGGGCACCCTCGGCCCGGTCGACGACAGTGATCTCATAGCCCGCGAAGAGATCCTCCAGGTGCACGACGGCCTCCGCCGAGGTGCGGCTGGGAGCGAACCGATAATTGATGTGCACCATGCACTCGTCGGGGATGACGTTGCCGGCGATGCCGCCGCCGATGCCGACGGCGTTGAGGCCCTCGCGGTAGACGAGGCCCTCGACCTCGACCTGCCGCGGCTCGTAGGCCGCCAGGATGTTAATGACGGGCCCGATCTTGTGGATGGCGTTGTCGCCGACCCAGCTGCGGGCGGAGTGGGCGCGCAGCCCGAAGGTGCGGATCTCCACGCGCACGTTGCCGTTGCAGCCACCCTCGATCTGGCTGTTTGTGGGCTCGCCGAGGATGGCGAAGTCCCCCGCGAAGAGGTCGGGCCGGTTGAGGGCGAGGCGGCCGAGGCCGTTGAGGTCGTCGGAAACCTCCTCGTGGTCGTACCACATCCACGTTATGTCGACGCTGGGCGCGGTCAGTTCGGCGGCCAGCTTCAGCTGCACGGCCACGCCGGCCTTCATGTCGACGGTGCCGCGGCCCCAGAGATAGTCGACGCCATCGATGGTCTCGAACCGGGTCGGCAGATTGTCGTTCAGCGGGACCGTGTCGAGATGGCCGGCAATGATCACGCGCTGGGCCCGCCCCAGGTTGGTGCGGGCGACGACGGTGTCGCCGTCGCGGGTGACGTCGAGGTGCGGGGACCCGGCCAGCGCGCGTTCCACCGCGTCTGCGATGGCGGCCTCGTTACCGGACACCGACTCGAGGTCGCAGAGCGCCCGGGTGAGCTCGATCGAGGTCGCGGACAGGTCCAGGTTCACGGTGTTTTGGGGCACTCTACTAACCTAGAGCCATGACCTCCGCCGTGCCCCCGACATCCGTTTCCCCCTCGAACGCGTGGGGCTACGGCCTCGCCACCGTCGCCGGCGACGGCACGGTGCTGGACACCTGGTTCCCCGAACCTCGGCTCGGAACCCTTCCGGCCGGCCGCGACCGCTGGATCGTGCCGTCTGAACTCGAGGAATTCGCCGGAGTGGACCCGCGGCGAATGGTGCGGATCGAGGCCGTGACGATCGAGATCGACCTCACCGCTGCGCCTGCCGGAACGTCGGATGCCTACCTGCGCCTGCACCTGCTGTCGCACCTGCTCGTGCGCCCGAACACCCTCAACCTCGACGGCATCTTCGGCCACCTGCCCGCCGTGGTCTGGACGAATGTTGGCCCGATGCTGCCCGCCGACTTCACCCGACTGCGGCCGGCCCTGCAGCGCCACGGCATCCAGACGACCGGAATCGACAAGTTCCCGCCGCTACTGAACTACGTCACGCCCGACCGGGTGCGGATCGCGGACGCGTCACGGGTGCGTCTCGGGGCGTACCTCTCCCCCGGTACCACGGTGATGCACGAGGGTTTCGTCAACTTCAACGCCGGCACCCTCGGTACCTCGATGGTCGAGGGCAGGATCTCTCAGGGTGTCGTCGTGGGTGACGGCGCCGACATCGGCGGCGGTGCCTCCATCATGGGCACTCTCTCCGGCGGCGGTACCGAACGGGTGTCCATCGGCGAACGGGCCCTGCTCGGCGCCAATTCCGGGGTGGGCATCTCGATCGGCGCCGACAGCGTCGTCGAGGCGGGGCTCTATGTGACCGCCGGCACCAAGGTGCTGCTGCCGGGCCAGCCGCGCAGTGCCGACGGCACGACGCCGTCGGTGAAGGCCGTCGAACTCTCCGGGGTCTCGAACCTGCTTTTCCGCCGCAACTCGGTCTCGGGCGCGGTCGAAGTGCTGGCGCGCAGCGGCACCGGCATCGTGCTGAACGCCCAGCTGCACGCCTGATCCGGGTACCCCCGCATCCGTCGCCGCGCTCCACGGCATCCGTCGCCGCGCACCGACCGCACCGTAACCCCGGAGATTTTCGCGATACGCCGCCCAACCCGCCTGAAAACACGGTGAGCCGCGAAATTGTCCGGTTTTAGGTCGCGACGGATGCCCCTGCACACACCGCTCCGCTTGCCCCTTGCCCCCTGACGAATTCGACGGAGATTTTCGCCGTAAACACCTTAAACGGCCCCGAAAGCGGCTTTTTCGGCAGAATCTCCGTCGAATTGGTTCGACGGTGACTCCTGGGGCAAGCGGCACGACACCCAGCGCAGCGGCGCCGCACCAGGCCGCACTCGGGCTAGCGGCGCGGGAAATCGCGGGCCGGCGACCCGATGTAGAGCTGTTGTGGGCGACCGATCTTGGTCGTGGGGTCCTCGTTCATCTCGCGCCAGTGCGCCACCCAGCCGGGCAGCCGGCCGATCGCGAAGAGCACCGTGAACATGCTGGTCGGGAAGCCCATCGCCTTGTAAATGACGCCGGTGTAGAAGTCCACGTTCGGGTAGAGCTTGCGCTCCCGGAAGTAGTCGTCGTTGAGCGCGATGTGCTCGAGTTCCTTGGCGATGTCCAGCAGGTCGTCCTTGACGCCCAGTGCGGCGAGCACCTCGTCGGCGCTCTCCTTGACCAGGGTTGCCCGCGGGTCGTAGTTCTTGTACACCCGGTGGCCGAAGCCCATCAGACGAACGCCCTGTTCCTTGTTCTTGACCCGTTCAACGAACTTCTCGACGCCTTCGCCGGATGCCTTGATCTCGCCGAGCATCTTGAGCACGGCCTCGTTGGCGCCGCCGTGCAGAGGCCCGGAGAGCGCGTTGATGCCCGCGGAGACCGACGCGAACAGGTTCGCCTCAGTGGAGCCGACCAGGCGAACGGTCGAGGTCGACGCGTTCTGCTCGTGGTCTTCGTGCAGCATCAGCAGGCGCTCGAGGGCCTTACTGACGACCGGGTTCACCTCGTAGGGCTCGGCGAGCGTGCCGAAGATCAGCCGCAGGAAGTTGTCCACGTAGCCGAGCGAGTTGTCGGGATACAGGAATGCCTGGCCGATGCTCTTCTTGTAGGCGTACGCTGCCATCACGGGCAGCTTGGCGAGCAGGTGCACGGTGGCCAGCTCGACCTGCTCCGGGTCGTTGGGCTCGAGCGCATCCTGGTAGTACGCGGCCAGCGCCGAGGTGCCAGCGGAGAGCACGGCCATCGGGTGAGCGTTGTACGGCAGCACGTCGAAGAGGCGGCGCAGGTCTTCGTGCAGCAGGGTGTGCCGACGGATGCGCGTGTCGAAGGCTTCGAGTTCGCTCGCGCCAGGAAGGGAACCGTAAATCAGCAGCCAGGCGGTCTCGAGGAAGTTGGAGTTCTGGGCGATCTGCTCGATCGGATAGCCCCGGTAGCGCAGGATGCCCTTCTCGCCGTCGATGAACGTGATCGCCGACCGCGTGGCGGCGGTGTTCACAAACCCGGAGTCGAGGGTGATCAGACCCGATTTGCGGGTCAGCGTCGAGATGTCGATGCCGGAGGCGCCTGCCGTGCCGCGCACGATCGGGAACTCGGCGGATCCGCCGGGGAACGACAGTGTCGCCTGCTTGGGTTCGATGGATGGCGTTCGCTCGGCGATGTCGCTCACGGCGGCTCCCTGGGTCTGACTGAGTGTCACTGAATATCACTACCTAACCGTCTGGTGGCTGACCGTCTGTGGCGATGGGCCGCAGCACACCGATGTGTCTGGAGACGTCAACGCTGATACAGCCTAATGGCCGCAACCGCCTACTGTTGCATCCGCCAAGAATGTCCACTCTTCATTGGAGAGAGTTGACAACTCCAGAAAATGGGGCATCAGCCAGCGCGCAACCGAGTCGCAGCCGCCGCGATGCGTTCGTCCGTGGCGGTGAGGGAGAAGCGCACGTGTCTCGGGTAGCCGTCGCCGTAGAACGGACCGGGTCCGGCGAGGATACCCCGCTCGGCGAGCCGCCCGATCGATTCCCAGGCGGGGCGCCCCTCGGTCGCCCAGAGGTAAAGCCCGGCCTCACTGCGGGTGATCTGGAAGCCCGCCGCCACCAGTGCGGGCAACAGCACCTCGCGGCGCGCCTGATAGCGCCGACGCTGCACGATGACGTGCTCGTCGTCGCCGAGCGCGGCCACCATGGCGGCTTGCAGCGGCGCGGGAAGCATGAGGCCGGCGTGCTTGCGCACGGTCAGCACCCGGGCGAGCAGGTCCGCGCAGCCGGCCGCGAACGCGCCGCGGTAGCCGGCCATGTTCGACTGCTTGCTCAGGGAGTAGAGCGCAAGCACATTGTGCCGGTCCTGCCCGATGACGCGGGGGTCCAGGATGCTCGGGGTCGGCCGGGCGTCCCAGCCGTCGGTCCAGCCGAGCTCGGCGTAGCACTCGTCGGAGACGATCACCGCGCCGAGTTCCCGGGCGCGCGCGACGGCCGTGCGCAGCGCATCGACCGAGAGAACCCGGCCATCCGGGTTGCCCGGGCTGTTCAGCCATACCAGCTTCGTCGTCTCGGGCCAGTCGGCGGGGTCGTCGGCGGCGAGGGCGTCCGCTCCGGCCATGGCCGCACCGATACTGTACGTCGGGTATGCGGCACGCGGATGCACGATGGTGTCGCCCGCACCGAACCCGAGCATGAAGGGCAGCAGGGCCACCATCTCCTTCGACCCGATGGTCGGCAGCACGTCCTTCTCGGTGAGACCGGTGACCCCGCGCCGGCGCTCGTACCAGTCGATGATCGCCCGCTGCAGCTCCGGCGTGCCGGCGGTCTGCGGGTACGAGTGGGCGTCGGTGGCCCGGGCCAGCGCTCGGCGGATGACCTCGGGCGTCGGGTCCACCGGTGAACCGATCGACAGATCGACGATGCCGCCCGCATGGTCCCGGGCCCGGGCGGCGAAGGGGACCATCTGGTCCCACGGGTAGTCGGGGAGCGGCTTCAGCACGGCTGAATCAGACCTGGGGAGGCAGCACGGCAATGATGGGGTGGTCCGTATGGATCACGCCGACCTTGGCGGCCCCGCCGGGCGAGCCGATGTCGACGAAGAACTCGACGTTGGCTGTGTAATACTCGGCCCACTGCTCGGGAACATCGTCCTCGTAGTAGATGGCCTCGACCGGGCAGACCGGTTCGCAGGCACCGCAGTCGACGCACTCGTCGGGGTGGATGTAGAGCGAGCGGTCACCCTCGTAGATGCAGTCGACCGGGCATTCGTCGACGCAGGCACGGTCCTTCACGTCGACGCACGGCAGAGCAATGACGTATGTCACGTTGGAGGGCTCCCTTCACGAGCGAATATCTAGTCTATGCCAGACCCGGACGGGCAGGGATTCGTGGCCAGGCCAGCACGATCGTTGCCACCAGGGTCGGTACGACGGTCCAGAGCAAACCCGGAATCCCCTCGGGGACCAGGACCGAGCCGCCGGCGCTGCGCAGAGACAGGATGAAGATCGTGCCGAGGAGGCCGATCGCGCAGGAAAAGACGACCAGGCGGTTCCCCAGCATCAGTCGGAGACCTGCCAGGAGCGTCATGATTCCGGCCAGGGCCAGGATCAGCCCGATCGGGATCGTCACGGGCCCGATCGGGAGGGTGGCCTGGTGCGCGATCGTGCCGAGCACGCCGAAGGCGGCCCCGGTCAGGAGGGCGACGACCGCGGCCAGGCCGCGGCTGAGCAGCCCGGGGGTCGCGCCCGGGTCGGGAGCGTGCGCCGGGGGCAGCCGCAGGAAGGTCTCGGTGCCACCGATCGTGACCGGGCGGTCCGCCGGGTCGATCGGGTCGGCCGCGGCCACCGACTCGGCCGGCACGACGGTGTGGTCGGTGACGCTCCAGCGGCGCGGATACGCGGCGAGGGCGCGCAGCTTCTGGTCGACCTGGCCGCTCACATCGATCGCGACCAGCCGCTGGCCGACGGCATCCGTCACCTGGCGATGCTCGAAGACCGGCACATTCAGGCTGTCGGCGGCCCCGGCGGCCGCCCGGCGGAGGGTGTCATCGTCGGCGCCGACCACGACCGCGGTGGCGTGCACGTCCGCGAGCACGTCGGCGACGGCCTCGGCCAGTGACTGCGCCCCGGATGCCGCGGGCAGCATCCGCCAGTCGCTTACGTCGAGCGCCGCCATGGCTGCACGCACGTCGGAGTCGTCCGCGGAGTGGAAGTCAGTGGAGCCGAACAGAACGACGACCTCGGCATCGTCTGACCGCAGCCGGGCGATGGTTCCACCGGTCAGAAGGGATTCCTGACCGGGCCGGTCGTGCACGAACACGACTCGTTCTGCGCTGCCGGACATGACCATTGCTGAGCTCCACGGAGTTGGGACGGGCGGACACCCACGCATGAATGATAGCTGGACACGATCGCAGAACCGAAGCTGGAGTCACGACCGAGGCCTGGGACCGCACCATCCTGCGCGAGCAGGAGGCCGTGTTCGGCCGCAACAGGGGTGAGGGTGCCCCGTTGTCGGGTGGCACGGAGTTCACCGCCCCGGAACTTCATCCGCCACGTCGCATCGGGCCTCTTCGCCTGATCCCCCGCTGCTGAGTGAGCCTGCGTTTCGGTCGGCCTGACGCGGTGCAGCGACTCCGGCCCGAACGAATGAGATTGTGCTTGGACCGCCCCCAGGCCCAACACAGCAGTCGTTCTCCGACAGAACCTCCGTCGAATTGGTTCTCAGCTAGGCGGCCGGGGACACCGTGTAGAGCACACCCTCGGGGGTGCCGGCGACGACCACCGACCAAGTCTCGTTCGTCAGGGCCGCGACGCCGGCACCGCCGACGTTCGCGATGGCGGCGTTGTCGGCGCTGAAGCCGACAGCCTCGAGCATGGCCGTGGCGTCGGCCAGCGGGTCCGCGGCGCTGGTGGTGACGGTGACGACCCAGCCCCGGTCGGCGTCCGCGGTGTTCGATGCCCCGAAACCGAGATCCCCGTCGATCACGGGGATCTCCTTCGGCCAGCCCTCGGGCAGCTGCCCGCCCAGGCTGACATCACCTTCGGTTGCCCCGTTCACCGCGCCGTCGATCGCGGAGCCGACGGCCTCGCCGGAGCATCCTGACAGCAGGGCCACGCCCGCAACGGCCAGGGTCACGGCTAGCACACGTACACGGTGCAACTTCATCAGGGATCCCATTCGTCGGTTCAATCGTGCACGTGCGTGAAAGCACGAAACCGCAGGGGCAGCGCTATGGAAAACCATAACCACACCCCTACGGTTTCGCTCGTCGCGGCTGCTCAGCCGCACGGTGGCGACGGTTAGTTCGCGTCCTGCTTCTTCAGCCGCGAGACGTTGCGCTGACGTGCCGAGGCGGCCAACTCGACCTTGCGGATGCGCACGACGGCCGGGGTGACCTCGACGCATTCGTCTTCACGGGCGAACTCGAGGCACTGCTCGAGTGTGAGCTGCTTGGACGGGGTCATCGACTCGAACGTGTCGGAGGTGGACTGACGCATATTGGTCAGTTTCTTCTCCTTGGTGATGTTCACGTCCATGTCGTCGGCGCGCGAGTTCTCGCCGATGACCATGCCCTCATAGACCTCTTCGGTCGGGTTGACAAAGAACGACATGCGCTCCTGCAGAGCGATGATCGCGAACGGCGTGACCACGCCGGACCGGTCGGCGACGATCGAGCCGTTGGTACGAGTGGTGATCGTGCCGGCCCAGGCCTCGTAGCCGTGGAAGATGGCGTTGGCGATACCGGTGCCGCGGGTGTCCGTGAGGAACTCGGTGCGGAATCCGATCAGGCCACGCGACGGAACGATGAATTCCATCCGGACCCAGCCGGTGCCGTGGTTCGCCATGTTCTCCATGCGTCCCTTGCGGGCGGCGAGCAGCTGGGTGATCGCGCCGAGGTACTCTTCCGGCGAGTCGATGGTGAGGTGCTCGTACGGCTCGTGGATCTTGCCGTCGACGCGCTTGACGACAACCTGCGGCTTGCCGACGGTGAGCTCGAAGCCCTCGCGTCGCATCTGCTCCACCAGGATGGCGAGGGCGAGTTCACCTCGGCCCTGGACTTCCCAGGCATCCGGGCGTCCGATGTCGATAACGCGGAGCGAGACGTTGCCGACGAGCTCCTTGTCGAGACGGTCCTTGACCATGCGGGCGGTGAGCTTGTGGCCCTTGACCTTGCCGATGAGCGGCGAGGTGTTGGTGCCGATCGTCATCGAGATGGCCGGGTCGTCGACCGTGATGGTCGGCAGCGGGCGCGGGTCCTCTGGGTCGGCCAGGGTCTCACCGATGGTGATGTCGGCGAATCCGGCGACGGCGACGATGTCGCCGGGGCCGGCGCTCTCGGTTGGGTAGCGGTCGAGCGCCTTGGTGATCATGAGCTCGGTGACACGCACGTTTGCGATGGTGCCGTCGTGCTTGATCCAGGCGACCGTCTGGCCCTTCTTGATGGTGCCCTGGAAGATGCGCAACAGTGCGAGACGGCCGAGGAACGGCGAGGAGTCGAGGTTGGTGACCCAGGCCTGCAGCGGGTGCTGATCGTCGTAGACCGGTGCCGGAATGTGCTCGAGGATCGCTGCGAAGAGCGGCTCGAGGTCTTCGTTGTCGGGCAGCTGGCCGTTCTCGGGACGGTTGAGGCTGGCGGACCCGTTACGGCCGGACGCGTAGACGACGGGCACATTCAGAACCAGGTCGAGGTCGAGGTCGGGCACATCGTCGGCCATGTCGCTGGCGAGGCCGAGGAGCAGGTCCTGGCTTTCCTCGACGACCTCGTCGATGCGAGCATCGGGACGGTCGGTCTTGTTGACCAGGAGGATAACGGGCAGGTGCGCTTCGAGCGCCTTGCGCAGAACGAAGCGGGTCTGCGGCAGCGGGCCCTCGCTGGCGTCGACGAGAAGCACGACACCGTCGACCATGGACAGGCCGCGCTCGACCTCGCCACCGAAGTCGGCGTGGCCGGGGGTGTCGATCACGTTGATGGTGATGGGGCCATCCTTGGCGTGGATGCCCTTGTAGGAGATCGCCGTGTTCTTGGCGAGGATGGTGATGCCTTTTTCGCGCTCGAGCTCGTTCGAGTCCATGGCGCGCTCTTCGGTGTGTGAGTGCTCGGCGAACGAGTTGGTCTGCTGGAGCATCGCGTCGACCAGCGTGGTCTTGCCGTGGTCAACGTGGGCTACGATCGCGACATTTCGGAGGTTATTGCGCGTGGCAATCGCCATGAAGTAAATCCTTACGAAGAATGGATGCCGCAAAGTACCGCATGCGACGAAGAATGGATGTGTGTGGTCAAAGTCCGACCCAACGGACAATCCTACCGCACTCTCCCCGTCCGGGGGCTGAGAGTCCCTCGGATCCCGACTCGCGGCACGAAAAACGGGGCGGGGCTGAAGTCCCCGTCCCGTCCTCCGTGCTGTGTTGCGGGTGTGCCCGCCTACTTCTTCCAGCCGACGATGGACCAGTCGACCGTTTCGAACTGGGTGGCCCCGTAGTTGACGAGGCCGGACTTCACGGCGTACACGTTCGGCAGCGGCGCGATCGGGATGATCGGCACATACGCGGCGAGGACCGTGTCGATCTCGTTGGCGATGACGATGCGCTTGTCGGCGTCGAGCTCCGTGTTGGCCTCGTCGAAGAGAGCGGAGAGCTTCTCGTCAGTGATTCCGGTGAAGTTCGACTCGGAGTCCACCGGGGAGAACAGCGCCTCGCTCGAGGAGATCGGCCACGGAGTGCCGACCCAGGAGAAGCTGGTCATCTCGAAATCGCCCGGGATGATGTAGTCCGAGAAGTACTTCGCGGCGGGAACCTCGTTCAGCTCGACGGCGATGCCGACCTCCTTGAGGTCAGCCTGCACCTGCACGGCACGCTGCTTGTTCGTGGGGGTGTCCGCCGGCACGGTGATGGACAGCTCGAGAGCCGTGCCGTCCTTCTCGCGCATTCCGTCGTCCCCGGCGCTGTAGCCGGCGTCGTCGAGGAGTTTCTCGGCCGCGGCCACGTCGTAGCCGATTGCGTCGCCCACGTTGTCTTCATATCCCTTTTGACCCGGCATGAAGATGAAGCTGCCCTGGGTGGTGGCGTCGACGCCCACCGGCGTGTTGGCCGACTCGGAGATGAGACCGCGGTTGACGGCGTGGCCGATGGCGCGCCGCAGTTCGACGTCCGCGAGCGGGCCCTTCGCGCCGTTCATGGTGACGTGGGTCCAGGTGAGGCCACCGGATGCCTGGATCTCGGCATCCGCGCGCTTCTCCGCCGTCTGGTAGGCGTCGGCGTTCGACGAGATGTAGAGCACGTCGGTTTCGGAGTTGCCGAACGACGTGGCCGCCGATGCGCCGCTGATGACCTTGACGATGATGGTCTCGAGCTTGGCTGCCTCGCCCCACCATAGCGGGTTGCGGGTCAGCGTGACGACCTGGCCGGTGGCGTCGATGTTGGAGATGACGAATGGACCGGAGGAAGGCACCGGCGTGGTGACGTAGCCGGTGTTAAAGGCCTCAGGAGTGGACGTGACGCTGGCCGGCAGCACGCTCGTGAAGATCGATGCCCAGTCGGCGTTGATCGAGTCGAACGTGACCGTGAAATCGAAGTCGGTTCCGGTGGATTCGATCGCGCTGATCTGGTCGAAGATGGCCGTGGAGGCCGGGGAATACTCCGCGTTGGTGCCGTTCATGGCCGTCCAGGTGGCCACGTAGTCCTTATACGTGATCGGGGTGCCGTCTTCCCAGACCGCGGCCGGGTTGAGCTTGATCTCGATGACCTGAGGATCGTCGCTGACCACCTCGACGCTGGTGGCGTAGTTCGGGTCGACCGTGCTGGTTCCATCGGCCGCGACCCGGATCGGGCCGCCAGTGGTCGGTGCCACGGTGGTGACAGTGTCGGCCTCGTTGCCGTCGACTTGGTAGATGTTCCAGTTCGAGGGCAGAGACCCGATGGAGAGGTTGAGCGTTCCGCCATCCTGCACGTCCGCAGCGGCGGCGATCTCCCACGCAGTGGTGGGAAGGACCGTGCTCTCGCTCGCTTCGGGCGAGTCCTCTGCGGTGTTTCCGGGAGCGCACGCCGTGAGCAACAGGGCGGACGCACTCAGAACGGCGAGGGCTGCAAAAACAGTACTTTTCCGTTTCATGTGTGATTCTCCTTTTCTTGGTGGGAACTATTTCTGGTCAGGGAGGTTGGGGGCTGGACGGCCGCGGTGAGGAGAGCGCTGTGCTCCACGTGGTGGCAGGCCGTCTCCACCGTGCCGGTCAGGGCGAGCAGCGGGTCGATGCTCTCGCAGATCGCCTTCTTCTGCGGCGGGAGCAGGGTGTAGATCGGGCAGCGGTTGCGAAAATTGCAGCCGTCGATCTGCTCCGTCGGGCTGGGTAGGTCACCCTCCAGCAGCATCCGCGTTCGGCTGCGCTCGATCACGGGGTCCGGGATCGGGGCCGCCGAGATCAGCGCCTGGGTGTACGGATGCCGCGGGTGCGCGAAGACCTCGGCCACCGGCCCGTACTCGACGATCCGGCCCAGGTACATGACGGCGACGGTGTCGGCGATCTGGCGCACGATGGCCAGATCGTGCGCCACGAACAGGTAGGAGAGGTTGAGCTGTTCCTTGAGGTCCTCGAGCAGGTTGATGACCCCGGCCTGGATGGACACGTCGAGCGCGGACACCGGTTCGTCGAGCACGACGAGCCGGGGGTTCGTGGCGAGGGCGCGGGCGATCCCGACCCGCTGCCGCTGGCCGCCGGAGAACTCGTGCGGATAGCGGTCGGACATCTCAGGGTCGAGCCCGACCAGGTCGAGCAGCTCGGCGACCCGGGCGCGCCGGGCCCCGGGCTTCACGCCGTGAACGGTGAGCGGCTCGGCGATGATGTCACCGATCGGCATCCGCGGGTCAAGGGCGGCCATCGGGTCCTGGAAGACGATCTGTACGTCCTTCCGCAACCGAAGCAGGTCGGCGCGACCCAGCGTGGCGACATCCTGGCCATCGACCAGGATCTGACCCGCCTGCGGCCTCGTCATCTCCAGGATCTCGAGGATGGTCGTCGTCTTGCCGCAACCGGACTCGCCGACCAGACCTAGGGTCTGGCCGGGCTGGACCGAGAACGACACCCCGTCGACCGCCCGCACAGTGCCGATCTGCCGGGAGAACACCCCGCCCTTGGTGAGCGGGAAATGGCGAACCAGGCCGGTGACTCTCAGGACCGGCTGGGCGTCGCGATTCTTCTCCTGGTGCTCCGCGGCCAGCGGTTCCGGCCGGGGAAAAATGTCGGGGCGGGTCAGCGCACCGGCCGCGATCTCGGCCGAGCGGTGGCAGGCGGCGACGTGGGTGGCCTCGCCCGGGCCGACCACGGGCGCACCGGGCGCGGCCTCTGCGTGGTTGCGAAGAACCGGTTCCGTGTCGAGGCAGGCGTCGACGGCGATCGGGCACCGAGCCGCGAACGGGCAGCCGCGCGGCAGCGCCGTGAGCGAGGGCGGACGGCCCTCGAGCGGGACCAGCCGCTGGGTGCCGGCCGTCTGCATATTGGGCACCGAGCGGAGCAGGCCGATCGTGTAGGGCATGTGCGGGGAGGCGAAGACTTCGTCGGTGGTGCCGTTCTCCACGAGCTTGCCCGCGTACATCACCGCGAGACGGTCGGCATGGCCGGCCACCACCCCTAAATCATGGGTGATGAGAACGACGGCGGCACCGGTCAGGGACTTTGCCTTCTCGAGCACATCGAGGATCTGCGCCTGGATGGTGACGTCCAGGGCCGTCGTCGGCTCGTCGGCGATGATCAGCAGCGGGTCGTTGGCGATGGCCATGGCGATCATCGCGCGCTGGCGCATGCCGCCGGAGAACTCGTGCGGGAACGCCCGGACCCGCCGTTCCGGCGCCGGGATGCCGACGATCTGGAGCAGCTCGATCGCCCGGGCCGCGGCGGCGCGCTTGCTCAGCGCGGCATCGTGCAGCAGCAGGGCCTCGGCGATCTGGTCCCCCACGGTGTACACCGGGGTCAACGCCGACAGCGGATCCTGGAAAATCATCGAGATCTCCTGGCCACGGATGCGGGAGAGCTGGCGGTCATTCATCTCCAGCAGCGACCGGCCGCCGAACGTGATGCTGCCGGTGACCTGCGCCGAACTGGGCAGCAGCCCCATCAACGCCAGCGAGGACACGGATTTCCCCGAGCCGGACTCCCCCACGATGCCGAGGAATTCGCCCCTGTGCACCTGGTAGCTGATGCCGCGCACTGCCTGGACCGACGGGCCGCCGCGCTGGGGAAACGTGACCGAGAGGTCCGTGACCTCCAGGAGTGGGGCATCCGTGCGCGGCTTGTCGGCCGGGATCTCGTTCGTCAGAAGGTTAGTCACGGTTGACTCCCGAGGTTGGGTCGACGGCGTCGCGCAGGGCGTCGCCGATGAGGCTGACGGCGAACAGGGTCACGATGAGCACACCCGCCGGGAAGACGAACATCCACGGCCGGGTCACGGCGGCGCTCGTTCCCTCGGCCAGCAGCGTGCCGAGGGACACGTCGGGAGCGCGGATACCGAAGCCGAAGTAGCTCAGGCTGGTCTCGGCCAGGATTGCCGCCACCACGCCGAGGGTCGCGTCGATGATCAGCAGCGACGCCACGTTCGGGATGATGTGCCGGCCGAGGATCCGGTGCATGGGCACACCCATGTACCGGGACGCCTTGACGAAGTCTCGGTCACGCAGCGACCTGGTCTGGGACCGCACCACCTGCGCCATGATCATCCAGCTGAAGCCGGCGATGAAGACAGTGAGGAACACCCAGGAGAGCCCCTTGAACAGCGGACTCAGGATCACGAGCAGGATGAAGGACGGCAGCACGAGAAGCAGGTTGATGCACCAGACGAGCACGCGGTCGATTGCTCCTCCCAGGTAGCCGGCGACGGAGCCGACGACGGCGGCGATCATGGTGCCGAGGGGGCCGGCGATGAGCCCGATGACCAACGATTTCTGCAACCCGACCAGGGTCTGGGCGTAGAGGTCCTGGCCGATGCCGTTGGTTCCGAACCAGTGCAGCTGGGTAGGCCCGAGGCCCATGTTCAGCGGGTCGCGCTGCACGGCGTCGAACGGGTAGAACACGGGTCCGAGCAGCGCCCAGGCGAGGATGATCGCGATCGCGATCGCCCCGACCCAGAAGCGGGAGGTTTGGGTGAGTCGGCGCCAGATGAGGCGGCCGCGGGAGCGCGACCGGGCTGGCCGCGCCGCCCGAGCGGCGGGTGAGCCGGGCAGCAGCGGAACGAGCGGTGTGCCCAGTTCCGCGTTGGTTTCTTCGACCAGGGACATCTCAGTTCCTCACTCTCGGGTCGAGCGCGGCGTAGAGCACTTCGGAGAGCGTCGATGAGAACAGGATCAGGATCGCCACGAACAGCGTCGTGCCGGCGACCGCGTTGATGTCGTTCTGGCTGATCGCGTTGAGGGCGAACTCCCCCATCCCGTGAAAGGAGAAGACGATCTCGAGCATGATCGAGCCCGAGACCAGGGTGCCGAAGCTGTAGGCGAAGAACGTGGACATGGGGATGAGGGCCACGCGCACCCCGTGACGCACCAGGGCCGAATTGCGCGACCGCCCCTTGGCCCGGGCGGTGCGGATGAAGTCGGCCGACAGCACGTCGAGCATGACGCTGCGCTGGTAGCGCGAGTAGCCCGCCGCCCCGATCAGCACCAGGGCGATGGTCGGCAGGAGCAGGTGGATGCCGCGGTCGAGTGCGAGTTCCCACCACGAGCCGGTGAGTCCGGCCGAGTATTCCCCGGTGAAGGTGATCAGCTGCATGCCCACCGCGCCGTTCAGCGCCGTAGCACCGATCATCAGCAGCACGCCGACGACGAAGGTGGGGGTGGCGAAGATCAGGTAGGAGCCGTACGTGACGACCTGGTCGCTCAGTTTGTACTGGCGCACGGCACCCCAGACTCCGAGCGTCACCCCGACGATGGCCCCGATCAGCGATCCGATCAGGAGCAACCGCAGGCTGACCCCGGCACGGGAGATGATCTGGTCGCCGATCGAGACGCCGTTGACCCCGGTGCCCAGCGAACCGTGCACGACGATGGTGACGAGCCAGTCCCAGAGCCGCTGCAGCACCGGCACATCGGGGTTGACGCCGAGACCGTTCAGGATGTTGTCGATGGTCTGCTGCGACGGCTGCGGGTTGCGGCCGTAATATTTGGCCGCCGGGTCGAGCGCCAGGCTGGACACGATGTACGCGAGGCAGGTCGCGATCATCGACAGGAAGAAATAGTTGACGAAGCGCCGGAAAATGTAGAAGACCATGGGGGCCGCGGATCAGACCAGGGCACCGGGAACGGCGACGAGCAGCGTGCAAAAATTCCAAACCATGAAAACTCCCCCATCGTTCCCCCCCGCCGGGATACCGGGGGAAGGAACTGTTCTCGTGTGCTTGAGGGGAGAGCCTATGCCTGTGTGAAGCGACTCTGCCCCAGATGCCAGTCTGGGGCACTTTTAGACGGAAAATGTAACAGTTTCGAAACTTTGCGGGCACAATGCGCAAGAAAACGATCTGTCATTGAGCAAGACTCAGGCGCAACCAGATAATTCAGGCCAGCACCGACCACGCCAGCTGACTGGTCGGCCCGAGGACGAGCACGGCGCCGACCAGGAACGAGCGTCGATGCCAGCGGCGCACAAATCGCTCCCCGGCGCGCTGCGGAGCCTCGTGCCGGTCCCAGAAGCCGCGGATGGCCCGGTGCGCGGCCGATCCGCTGATGCGCCCGCTGGACTCCCGTATTTGCCCGGCCGCCCGTGAAGTCGACGGCGAAGTCGCCAGCGCCGACCGGGTGGAGGACGGCGCACCCCAGCACACTAGACGATTGCCCGACCGGGTCACCACGACGACCTGATGCCGAAGCACGATGTCGTCCACCTCACCCCAGGGCACCTCGATCGTGCTCAGCACGTTGACGATGGACAGCCCGTGGTGGTTCAGTTCCAGGCAGGGCCGCGCGAAGACCAGCCAGGCGCCCCAGACGATCAACGCCACGGCGGGCACGGCGGCCAGCGCCGTGTCCCAGCGCCCGCGAACGGCAGCGTCGGCCAGCAGCGCGGCACAGAGGACAACCAGGGCGGCGAAGACCGCCACCGAGGCGGGTGACCGGAGGACGGTCATCCCGCCCCCCGGAACCCGGTCAGCGGCCAAACTGGAAGTTGCCGCCGGGGATGGCCGCGAGCAGCTCCTGGGTATAGGCCTCGCGGGGACTGTCGAAGACCTCGTCCGTGGACGCGGTCTCGACGATCTTGCCCTTCTGCATGACGCAGACGTTGTCGGCGACGAGCCGCACGACCGCGAGGTCGTGCGTGATGAACAGGTAGGTCAGGCCCAGTTCAGTCTGCAGCTCGGTGAGCAGGTTGAGGATCTGTCCCTGCACGAGCACGTCGAGGGCGGAGACCGCCTCGTCGAGCACGAGCACGTCCGGCTTGAGGGCCAGGGCGCGCGCCACGGCGATGCGCTGGCGCTGCCCACCGGACAGTTCGCTCGGGTACCGGTACCGGGTGGCCCAGGGGAGGGAGACCTGGTCAAGCAACTCGCGCACGCGGGCCTGCCGCTCCGCGGCGTTGCCGATCTTGTGGGCCAGCAGGGGCTCCGCGATCGTGTTGCCCACGTTGTACTGCGGGTCCAGGGAACCGTACGGGTCCTGGAAGACCGGCTGAACGCGCCGCCGGAACTTGAGCAGCGCCGCACCCTTGAGGCCGGCGACATCCTGGCCGTCGAATTCGATCTGCCCGCTGGTGATGCTCTCCAACTGCAGGATGAGCTTGGCCACCGTCGACTTGCCCGACCCGGATTCACCGACCAGCGCCGTGGTGGTGCCCTTCTTGATGGCGAAGGAGACGTCGTTGACGGCCAGCAGCTCGTTGTACCTCAGACCCTTGGTGCGGATGCGGTACATCTTGGAGATGTTCTGCACCTTGATCAGGTCCTGCGTCGCCGCCGCCTGCTCCCGCTCGGCCGCACGGGCCACGAGGGTCGTGTCGAGCGATCCACCGGAGAAGATCTCCACGTCGTCCGCATCCTGGCTCTTGGCCGACTGGATGCGACGCGACGCGAGGCTCGGAGCCGCGGCCACAAGGCGCTGAGTATAGGGATGCTGCGGGTTGGCGAGGATCTCCAGCGACGGCCCGGATTCGACGACCTTGCCCTTGTACATCACGACGAGCTGTTCGGCCCGCTCGGCCGCGAGGCCGAGGTCGTGGGTGATGAACAGCACCGAGGTGCCGTAGTCGCGGGTGAGGGTGCCGAGGTGGTCCAGGATCTGACGCTGCACCGTGACGTCAAGCGCAGAGGTGGGCTCGTCGGCGATCAGGAGCTTCGGCCGGGCGGACAGGCCGATGCCGATCAGAACGCGCTGGCGCATGCCGCCGGAGAACTGGTGCGGGAACTGCTTGAGGCGGTCCTCCGCGTCGCTGAGGCCCGCCTCCTGCAGCACCTGGATGGTGCGCTGACGCGCCGCCTTGCCCTGAGCCACGTTGTTGGCCCTGATGGCCTCCTCGACCTGGAAGCCGATGTTCCAGACGGGGTTCAGGTTGCTCATCGGGTCCTGCGGCACGTAGCCGATCAGGCGACCGCGCACATCCTGCATCTGTTTGTCCGACAGCCCGGCGAGGTCGCGGCCCTCGAACAGGATCTGTCCGGCCGTAATCTTGCCGGTACCGGCGAGGAGCTTGATGATGGCCTGCGCGGTCGTGGTCTTGCCCGAGCCGGACTCCCCCACGATCGCCAGCGTCTGACCGGCGTACAGGGTGAGACTGACCCCGCGCACGGCGGGGACGAGGCCATGCTGGGTTTGAAAACCGACCTCGAGGTCGCGGATCTGGAGCAGAGGCTCGGTGGAAGCGTCGACGCTTTCGCCGATGGGTTCGATGACGGTCTGGCTCATCGGCGGGCCCTCGCTTCGGGGTCGAGGGCGTCGCGCACGACGTCGCCCAGCATGAGGAACGCGAGAACGGTCACGGACAGTGCCGCCGCGGGGTAGAGCAGCACCTGCGGGTTGGTGCGGAGCGAACTCTTCGCCGCGTCGATGTCGTTACCCCAGGACATGATGCCCGGCGGGAGGCCGATGCCGAGGAACGACAGGGTGGCCTCGGCCACGATGAACGTGCCCAGCGAGACGGTGGCGATCACGATCACGGGGGCGATCGAGTTCGGCACGACGTGCCGCAGCAGAATCCGGAATTTGCTGACGCCCAGGGCGACGGACGCCGTGACGTAGTCCGAGTTGCGGGCGGAGAGCACCGCGCCGCGCATGATTCTCGCGATCTGAGGCCAGGCGAAAAGCGACAGCACGAGTGCGATGGTGACGGGGGTGCGCTCCGGCAGGACCGACATGAGCACGATCGCGCCCAGCACGGTGGGGACGGCGAAGAAGATGTCGCCGATGCGGGAGACGATCGCGTCGAGCACGCCGCCGTAGTAGCCGGCGAGCGCGCCGACGATAATTCCCGTGAAGGTCACCAGGATCGTGGCGAGCAGGCCGACGGTGACCGAGGCCTGCGTGCCGAAGATGATTCGCGCGTAGATGTCGCAGCCCTGACGGGTGTAGCCAAGCGGATGTCCGTCAGACGGACCGTCGTGGCTGTCGCCGAGGTCGCACTCGGTGGGCGACACCTGGGCGAACAGGCTCGGGAACAGGGCAACGATGACGATCAGGAGGATCAGGGCCGAAGAGATCCAGAAGGTGGGCCGCACCCGCATGGCGTCCCAGGCATCCGCCCAGGTGCTGCGGGCCTTCTGCGATTCATCGAGGCGGTCGACGGCTTCGACCGGGGTTTCTTCGAGCGCGGCCACGTAGTGGGTCTGCGCGTTCGGGTTCTTATTTGGCATAACGAATCCTCGGGTCCAGAGCTGCGTAGAGGAGGTCGACGAGCAGGTTGGCCAGCACGAAGATCACGACCATCACCGCGATGAACGACACCACGGTGGGTCCTTCGCCGAGCTTGATCGCCTTGTAGACGGTGCCGCCGACACCGTTGATGTTGAAGATGCCCTCGGTGACGATGGCACCGACCATCAGTGAGCCGAGGTCGACGCCGAGGAAGGTTACGACCGGGACCAGGGAGTTGCGCAACACGTGCACGCCCACCACCCGGCGGCGGGAGAGCCCCTTCGCCGTGGCGGTGCGCACGAAATCCGCGCTGAGGTTGTCGGAGACACTGGCCCGGGTGAGCCGCACAATGTAGGCGAAGGAGACGGAGGCCAGAACAAGGGCCGGCAGCAGCAGTTCACTCAGGGGAGCTTCGCTGCTCACCGTGGTGCGCGCCCAGCCGAGCTTCACCGCGAAGACGTACTGCAGCACGAAACCGATCACGAACGTGGGGACGCTGATCAGGAGGAGGCTGACCACGAGGGCGCTGGTGTCGAAGAGCTTGCCCTTGCGGAGCCCAGCGACGAGGCCGACGAGGATACCGAAGACGGCCTCTATGGCCAGCGCGAGCAGGGCAAGACGGGCGGTGATCGGGAAGGCCTTCGCCATCACGTCGCTGACCGGGCGGCCGGAGTAAGTGGTGCCCAGGTCACCCTGGAAGAAATTGCCGATGTAGATGAAGTACTGCACGATGAACGGCTTGTCCAGGTTGTACTGGGCGCGGATCTGCTCGACGACCCCGGGAGCCGGGGGCCGATCGCCGTACAGGGCCGCGATGGGATCTCCGGGAAGAGAGAACACCATGAAGTAGATCAGGAGTGTCGCACCGAAAAACACCGGGATCATCTGGAGCAGGCGTTTGCCGGTATACCAGATCATCAGGTCCCCAAGCCGGAACGTATGTACATGAGATTCACAATCACTGGTTGAGTCTAGTCACGTGTGGGGTCCGGGGCTGTATGCCCCGAACCCCACAGGTGTTATCTATTTACTGCTGACGAGCTGGTTGAACGAGAGCTACTCGCTCTTGGTGATGTCGGTGTACATCGGCACGGAGTCCCAGCCGAAGACGACGTTCTCGACCGACTCGGACCAGACGCCACTGACGTTGGAGTACCAGAGCGGGATCGTGGGAAGGTCGACGAGGAGGACTTCCTGTGCTTTCTGGTACTTCGCGGTGGCGTCCTCGACGGAGGACGCGGCCGCGCCTTCCTTGAGCAGCGCGTCGAACTCTTCGCTGGTGTAGTCCTCGTAGTTCGAGCCGGCACCGGTCTGGTACAGCGGTGCGAGGAAGTTGTACAGCGACGGGTAGTCACCCTGCCAGCCGGCGCGGGTGCCACCGGTCAGCTTGTCGGCGGAACGGTCGTCGAGCGCCGCAGCGAACGTCGGGTACGGCTTGCCGATGGCTTCGATTCCCAACGTGTTCTTGATGCTGTTGGTCACCGCGTCGACCCAGGCAGCATGGCCGCCGTCGGAGTTGTAGGCGAGGTCGAACGTGCCGGTGTAGGGCGCGATCGCGTCGGCTTCGGCCCACTTGGCCTTGGCTTCTTTCGGGTTGTATTCGAGGACTTCGGCACCCTTGAGGGAGTCGGAGTAACCGTCGATGACCGGCGAAGTGAAGTCGGTCGCGGGGGTGCGGGTGCCCTGGAAGATGACGTCCGTGATTTCCTTGCGGTCGATCGACATCGAGATGGCGGCGCGACGCAGCTTGCCTTCCTCACCACTCCAGTGCTCGAGGTAGTACGGCATGTTGAAGCCCTGGAAGATGGCGGCCGGCTGGTTCACGAAGCGGTCCGGGAAGTCCGACTCATAGGACTCGAACGCGGCGTCCGGGACGGCGTCGAGCACGTCGAGGTTGCCACCCTGGACATCCGCGTACGCGGCGTCCATCGAGGCGTAGAAGACGATGTTCAGGCCACCGTTGGCGGGCTTGCGCACGCCGTCGTACTCGGGGTTGGTGACGAGGTCAATTCCGACCTCGTGCTCCCAGGCGCCCTCTTTTGCCAGCATGTACGGGCCGTTGCCGATCGGGTTCTCGCCGAAGGCTTCCATGTCGTCGTACGCGGCGGAGGGCAGCGGCATGAACGCCGTGTAGCCCAGGCGCAGCGGCCAGTCGGCCTCGGGCGAGGCCAGCTCGACCGTGAAGGTGGATTCGTCGACGACCTTCAGCCCGGTCAGTTCGGCGTCAGCGTCGTAGCTGAAGCCGGCGATGTTGTCAAAGAAGTACGAGGCGCTCTGGGCGTTGCTGAACTTCGCTCCGAAGTTCCAGGCATCCACGAAGGAGTCAGCCGTGACGGCCTCGCCGTCGGTGAACTCCCAGCCGTCGTTGAGCGTGACGGTCCAGTTCTGGGCGTCGTCGGACTCGATCGACTTGGCGACCTCGTTCTCGATCTCGCCTTTGGCGTTGTACGAGACGAGCCCGGCGAAGATCGAGGTGGTGATCTTGCCGCCTCCGGTCTCGGTGGTGTTCGTCGGGATCAGCGGGTTCTGCGGCTCGGATCCGTTCGTGGTGATGATCGCCGCGGTGTCACTCTCTGCCGGGGCGTCTCCGCTGGCGCAACCGGAGAGCACGAGGGCTCCCGCGGCAGCCAAGGCGATGGCAGGTATGCCCATTCTCCTGATTTTCAATTTTCCTCCAGTGCGCAGGGAAATGCCGCGTGACCCTCGGGCGAGCAGACATCTCGGATATACCGACCTTAAAGAGTGGGCGCGGACTTCGCATAATCCATTGCGGAAACGTTACAGATGCGAAACAAACTGCGCAGGATAGTTGCGCCACAGCAGGTTCTTGCGCGCAATCCGTCCACCGGATTCAGCAACCTGCTCGTTCCGGGCAGTGGGAAGATGGGAGGATGACCGTGACCACCCCCGTACGCCCTCCGCTGTTGATCTTCGACGGCGACTGCGCGTTCTGCACGACCTCCGTGAACACCATGAGGCGTCTGATTACCGGCATGCCGACTTCCTCTCCCTACCAGTGGACCGACCTGGCGTCCTATGCGCTGACGACGAAGGAGGCCCAGTCCCGCGTTTGGCTGGTCGTCGACGACCACCGGTTCGGCGGCGCCGCGGCCGTGGCCGCCCTGCTTCGGCACCAGCCGAATGCGCTTTTGCGCGTCCTGGGTTGGCTCGGCACCGTGCCGCCGTGGTCGTGGGCGGCCGAAGTGGGCTACCGGCTCGTGGCGCGGTACCGCCACCGGCTGCCCGGGGGAACACCGGCCTGCCGGATGAAGCCGGGCGCGTGACTCTGCTCGGCAATCGAACCGGGATCCGCTGGGAGGTGGGGATCGTCCTCGGAATGTCGCTCGGGGCATCCGCTCTCTATTCGATCATCTCGATCATCGCCCGGCTGACCGACACCCGGCCGCTCTCGGAGCAGTCGGCGACCCTGAACGGGTCGCAGTCGCCGCGGGAATGGCTCGACTTCAGCTACCAGTTTTTGGGCATCTTCTTCGCCCTGTTCGCCGTGGCCCTGGTGCTCTACCTGCTGTGGCTGCCGCGGCAGAGTCCGTTCCGGCGGCTGGGCTTCGACTTCACGGAGCCGGGGCACGACCTGCTGCGCGGCTTCGGGCTGATGCTCGTGATCGGTATCCCCGGACTGGGGCTGTACCTCGCCGGGCGGTCCCTCGGCTTCACCGTGGCGATCGTGCCGTCGCCGCTCGACACGTTCTGGTGGACGATCCCGATCCTGGTGCTCTCGGCGCTGCGCTCGGCACTGGTCGAGGAGCTGATCGTGGTCGGCTACCTGTTCACCCGGCTGCGCGAGCTGGGTTGGTCCACCTGGACCATCACCGTGTCCTCGGCGCTTCTACGCGGCAGCTACCATCTCTACCAGGGCATCGGGCCGTTCTTCGGCAATGCGGCCATGGGGGTGCTGTTCGGCTGGTGCTATCTGCGTTGGGGACGCACGATGCCGCTCGTGATTGCGCACTGGATCCTCGACATCGTCTCCTTCGTCGGGTACCCGCTCGCCCTCGCCTGGTGGCCGGGGCTCCTCGCCCCCGCCGCCTGACCTGCCTGCCTGCCTGCCTGACCTGCCTGACCGGTCTGCCCTGCCTGACCGGTCTGCCGGACCGCGAATTCGACGGAGATTTTGCCGAGAACGGCTCGAATCGGGCCAAAACCCGGCCGGACAGGCAGAATCTCCGTCGAATTCGTTCGGGAGTGGCGGTCTACTCGAAGGCCTCGGGGGGCGGGCAGGCGCAGACGAGATTGCGGTCACCGAAGGCGTTGTCGATGCGGCGCACCGGCGGCCAGTACTTGCCACGAATGAGACTGCGCACCGGGTAGACCGCGGTCTCACGGTCGTAGGCGTGCGTCCACTCCCCCTCGATCACCGACTGTGCCGTGTGCGGGGCATTGTGCAGCGGGTTGTCCTCGGCAGGCCAGCGGCCGGCGGCTACGGCATCCGCTTCGGCCTTGATCGCGATCATGGCCTCGACGAACCGGTCGATCTCGACCAGGTCCTCACTCTCGGTGGGCTCGATCATGAGCGTACCGGACACCGGAAAGCTCATGGTCGGCGCGTGGAAGCCGTAGTCGACGAGGCGCTTGGCCACATCGTCGACGCTGACCCCGGTGGCCTCGGTGAGCGGCCGCAGATCGAGGATGCACTCATGGGCGACCAGGCCGTTGTCACCGGAATACAGCACCGGGTAGTGAGCCTCGAGGCGCTTGGCCACATAGTTGGCCGCGAGTACCGCGGCGCCGGTGGCCGCGTGCAGTCCCTCGGCCCCCATCATGCGCACATAGGCCCAGGAGATCGGTAGGATGCTCGGGCTGCCGTAGGGCGCCGCCGAGACCGGCCCGCCGGAGTGCACGACCGTGCCGCCGACCGTGCCGCCGACCGTGCCGTCACTTTCATCGCCACCGCCGTCGACCGCCGCCGCATCGCGGGAGGCGAGGAGGTAGTGCTCGTCGCTCTGAGCGAGCGGGTGCCCCGGCAGGAACGGAGCGAGGTGCGCCTTGGCCCCGACCGGACCGACGCCCGGCCCGCCACCGCCGTGCGGGATGCAGAACGTCTTGTGCAGGTTCAGGTGCGACACGTCGCCGCCGAAGTCGCCGTAACGGGCGAAACCGAGCAGGGCGTTCAGGTTGGCGCCGTCGACGTAGACCTGGCCGCCGGCGTCGTGCACGGCCGTGCAGATGGCGCCGACCTCGTGCTCGTAGACGCCGTGCGTCGACGGGTAGGTGATCATCAGCGCGGCGAGGTTCTCGGCGTGCTCCGCGATCTTGGCGCGCAGGTCGTCCAGGTCGACGTTGCCGAGCTCGTCGCAGGCGACGACGATGACCTTCATGCCGGCGAGCACGGCGGAGGCCGCGTTGGTGCCGTGCGCGCTGGACGGGATCAGGCATACCGTTCGCTGGGTATCCCCGGTGGAGAGGTGGTAGCCGCGGATCGCGAGGAGCCCGGCGAGTTCACCCTGGCTGCCGGCGTTGGGCTGGAGGGACACGGAATCGTAGCCGGTGACATCCGTCAGCCAGGATTCGAGCTGCCGGATCAGTTCCAGGTAGCCCTCGATGTCGGCACGCGGCGCGAACGGGTGCAGCCCGCCGAACTCGGGCCAGCTGACGGCCTCCATCTCGGTGGCCGCGTTCAGCTTCATGGTGCAGGAGCCGAGCGGGATCATGCCGCGGTCGAGCGCGTAATCGAAGTCGGCGAGGCGTTTGAGATAGCGCATCATGCTCGTCTCCGAGCGGTGCGTGTTGAACACCGGGTGGGTGAGGAACTCGCTGGTGCGATGAAGTTCGGGCGGAAGGCCGGCCTCGACCATGCTGAAGTCGACCAGGCCGAAGGCATCCCGTCCGCCGAACGCGCCGACGACCAGGGCGAGATCCGCGAGAGTCGTCGTCTCGTCGACGGCGATGCCGACGGTGTCCGCGTCGACCAGGTAGAGGTTGACCCCGCTGGCGGCGGCGGCCCGGGCGATCTCGGCGGCGCGGCCCGGAACGGAGGCACGGACCGTGTCGAAGAACGTCGCGGTGACGACGTCGACACCGGCGGCGAGGAGCGCGACGACGAGTTGCCCGGCGCGCTCGTGCACCTGGGCGGCGATCTTCCGCAGGCCGTCGGGCCCGTGGTAGACCGCGTACATGCCGGCCATCACGGCCAGCAGCACCTGGGCGGTGCAAATGTTCGAGGTGGCCTTGTCCCGACGGATGTGCTGCTCACGCACTTGCAGCGACAGGCGGTAGGCCGGGTGGCCGGCCGCGTCAACGCTGACGCCGACCAGGCGGCCGGGAAGCTGACGCTCGAGGCCCCTGCGCACGGCCATGTAGCCCGCGTGCGGACCACCGAAGCCCATCGGCACACCGAAGCGCTGGCTGGTGCCCACGGCCACGTCGGCGCCGAGCTCGCCGGGCGAGGTGATCAGGGTCAGGGCGAGCAGGTCGGCGGCGACGACGGCGAGCGCCCCCTGCGCCTGGGCGGCGGCGATAACACCGGCCGGGTTCCAGACCCGGCCGGATGCGCCGGGGTACTGCACGAAGAGACCGAAGTACTCGCCGAGGTCCTCAGCGGACCCGGCCAGGTCGACCTCCACGAGGTCGATCCCGACGGCGGCCGCGCGATTGCCGAGCAGGGCCTTCGTCTGCGGCAGCGCGTCGGCGTCGACGAGGAAACGGGTCGACTTCGACTTCGACGCCCGACGGGTGAGCAGCATGCCCTCCACCACGGCGGTCGACTCGTCGAGCATGGACGCGTTGGCCGTGGACAGTCCGGTCAGGTCGGCGATCATGGTCTGGAAGTTGATCAGCGCCTCAAGACGGCCCTGGGAGATTTCGGGCTGGTACGGAGTGTATGCCGTGTACCAGCTGGGGTTCTCGAACACATTGCGCTTGATCACGGCCGGGGTGACGGTGTCGTAGTAGCCGAGACCGATCATGGACCGCTTCACGGTGTTGCGGCCGGCGAGGCCCCGCAACTCCGCGATGGCCTCCCGCTCGGTGGCGGCGGGCGGCAGGGTGCTGTCACCGATGGTGCGGAACTGGTCCACCTGGATCGATTCGGGCACGGCCGCGTTGACGAGGGCGTCGACCGAGTCGTAACCGAGGATGGACAGCATGCGGGACTGCGCGTCGGCATCCGTGCCGATGTGGCGCTGAGTGAAAGGCTGTGACATGTGTGCGGAACCTGGCTTTTCGTTTTCGTTACTCGCCGATGAGGGCGGAGTAGTCGGCGTAACTGAGGAGAGGAGGCAACTCCGCGAACGTGACCTTGAGCAGCCAGCCGGCGCCGAACGGGTCGCTGTTGACGAGCTCGGGGCTCTCGACGACGGCATCGTTGGTCTCGGCGACGGTGCCCGTGACGGGGGCGAAGAGCTCGCCGACCGACTTGGTGGACTCGATCTCGCCGACGACGGTGCCGCCGGCGACATCGCTGCCGACGGCCGGCAGCTCGACGAAGACGACGTCGCCGAGCTTGTCGGCGGCGTAGGCGGTGATGCCGACGGTGGCGGTGTCGCCGTCGACGAGAACCCACTCGTGCTCGGCGGTGTACTGGAGTTCAGACTGTTCGGCCATGGGGGTGTTCCTCTCGAGGGGTGGACTATTTCTGACGCTTGTAGAACGGAAGGGCGGTCACGGTTGCGGGGATGCGGGTGCCGCGCACGTCGACGAAGACCTGGGTGCCGAGTCGCGCCACGCCGGGCGCCACGTAGGCCATGGCGATCGGATGTCCGAGCGTCGGCGACAGCGCCCCGCTCGTGATCACGCCGTCGGCCACGGTCGCGTCGGCACTGCGATACACCGGGTAGTCGGTGCGACCGGCACGCTTGCCGGCAGACTCCAGTCCCACGAGTACGCGCGCCTCCGCGCTGGGACCCTCTTCGCTGGCCTCGCGGCCGATGAAATCGACCTCCTTGGCGAGGTTCACAACGCGGCCGAGCCCGGCCTGCACCGGGTAGGTCGAGGTGCTCAGTTCGTGGCCGTAGAGCGGCATGCCGGCCTCGAGGCGGAGGGTGTCCCGGCTGGCGAGCCCCGCCGGCACGAGGTGGAAAGAGGCGCCCGCCGCGCGGAGCGCGTCCCAGAGCGCCGCGGCATCCGGCACGTCGACATAGAGTTCGAAGCCGTCTTCACCGGTGTAGCCGGTGCGGGCAATGAGAACGCGGCCGGCCTGGAAGGTACCGCCCAGGGCGCGGTAGTACTTCAGCGCTGACAGGTCGCCGTCGACCCTGAGGTCCGCCGTGGCCTCGAGGATGGCGCGCGAGTTCGGCCCCTGCACGGCGATCAGGGCGACGTCGTCGCTCTGATCGGTGACGGTGACGTCGAAGCGGGTGGCCCGGGCCGTGAGCGCCGCGACTGCCGGGAAACGATTGCCCGCGTTGGCGATGACGAGGTACTCGTTCTCGGCCGTGCGGTAGACGACGATGTCGTCGATGATGCCGCCAGCGCGGTTGAGGATGAGGCTGTACTTGGCCTGCAGCAGGTCGATCGCGGAGAGCTGGCCGGCGAGGGCATAGTCGAGGAACGCTCCGGCGTCCGGCCCGGCCACCAGGATCTCGGCCATGTGCGAGAGGTCGAAGATGCCCGCGCTGGTGCGCACGGCGTGGTGCTCGGCGAGATCGCTCGAGTAGCGCACCGGCATCTGCCAGCCGGCGAAGTCCGTAAAACTGGCGCCGGCATCCACGTGCGCCAGGTGCAGCGGGGAGAACCGCTCCACCGTGGGGGTCGAATCGGTGTGGGCTTCAGTGTCCGAGGTCATGAGTTCTCCAGGTTGTCGCCGGCCGGGGCCGAGCAAGAATCTTCGGGGCGCGATCGATCGATCGTACCCCTGGGAACTCCCCCTCTGTCGTCAGGCCTGAGAGCTTCACCGCAGCCGTTGGGCGGGCGCGATTTTCACCGTGGGCGAGCCGCTGCCGAGCCGCGACTACTTTTCAGAGTGGCCAGTTCGATGCGGTACGAGTACCTGAGAGATTGTCGGGGAGGATTGCTCCTTCGGTGTTCGACTGCCTGAGGGCGTCGAACTCTCCCGCATCGACCTTGATGGCCCTATATTCACTTGAGGGTGTGCGCTCCGAGCCTAGCGCGTGCGGGCCCGGAAGCGTGGTGCGGCCGCTTCCGGTGGCCCCCGGCGACACCCCCAGCGGGAACGCGTACCCTTGACACTTCGCCCGCGATTCGTGCGGCGCACACAGAAAGGCGTTCCGTGGACATCACACTCCTCCGGCATTTCATCGCCGTCGCCGAGGAGTTGCACTTCCCGCGCGCCGCGATGAACCTCAATATCTCCACCCCGAAATTGCGCTCCTCGATCGCAAAACTCGAGGCGAACCTGGGCGTCGTGCTCATCGACCGCACCACGGAAACCACCCGATTGACCGCGGCGGGCAACCTGTTTCTCACGGATGCCCGCACCATGCTGGCCGCCTCGGATGAGCCCTGGAAGCCGCCGCTTCCGGCGGGCGGCAAGGCGAAGGCGGCGAAGGGCAAGGGCCGCGCGCCCGAGGTGAAGGGCCAGCCGCGTCCCGGCAAGCGCCGCCAGGGCCGCTAGCTGTTGTTCCCATACAGGTTGTGAGCGTGGCGTGAGCTAAAAAGGTGAGGACCTCCGGTATCGATTGGGTTACCACACTCAACACGATGCAACGGAGGCCCTCATCGCTTACGTTACTCATGCCAACGCCCCGCTGACCCCGGGAGGCCGGCTGAAGCTGGTTCAGCTCGTCGTGAACGACGGTTGGGCTCAAGCCCGGGTCGCCGAACGGCTCCAGGTCTCTCGCGCGACCGTGGCCAAATGGGTTACCCGGTACCGGGCTCAGGGTGGTGCCGGGCTCGTCGACCGGTCCTCGCGCCCGCACTTCTCCCCGAACCAATGTGCCCGGCGCACCGAACGGCGAATCATCGCGCTGCGCTTCACGAGGCGGTGGGGGCCGCACCGCATCGGCTACCACCTGAGGCTGCCGCAATCGACGGTCTCGAAGGTCCTCAACCGGTACCGGATGCCGTTGCTGGGCCATCTAGACCAGAACACGGGCCTGCCGGTGCGCAAACCCAAACCGATTCGGTACGAGAAGAAAACCCCAGGCGAGCTGGTGCACGTTGACGTGAAGAAACTTGGTCGCATCCCCGACGGCGGCGGCCACCGCACTCTCGGCCGCCAAGCCGGCAAACGCAACCGTCAGGCAGGCGTAGGCCACTCATTTCTGCACTCCGCGATCGACGATTATTCCCGGCTGGTCTATTCAGAGATCTTGACCGATGAGAAGAAGGAAACCGCGGCCGGCTTCTGGGGCCGCGCGAACGCGTTCTACGCGACCCACGACATCACTGTGCTGCGCGTCATGACCGACAACGGCTCCTGCTACCGGTCGAAGTTCTTCAACGACGCTCTGGGCGACATTACGCACAAGTACACCCGGCCCTACCGACCCCAAACCAACGGAAAGATCGAACGATTCCACCGCACCCTCGCCGCGGAATGGGCTTACGCCCACCACTACAACTCAGACGCCGCCCGAGCAGCCACCTACCAAGACTGGATCCATAGCTACAATCACCACAGACCCCATACCGGCATCGGCGGCAAATCACCCATCAACCGTGCTCACAACGTCAGTGGGAACAACAGCTAGCCCGCACGCTCGGCTTCGGACTCTAGACGCCGGCCGAGGCACGGCGCCAGGCCGAGAAACTGGCCACCGATCCGCTATGCGGCGGCACCAGCCACGGCCACGGGTGCAGCACGGCCGCGCCCTCCGCGTAGCGCGCGAAGCTGGGCACCGGCGCAAACGTGACTGCTGCGTCGAGGCCCGGAACGATCACTCGCGGGTCACCCAGGTACACGACCACCTCGCGACGCCGGGCCAGATCCTGAAGGGTTTCCACGGTGAAGATCAGTCTTTTGCTTGAGAGCCGCAGCTTGGCCAGGGCCGGCTCGTCGAAGACGAAGGCGGCCGGCAGTGCGGGATGCGCCGCGAGCGCCGGATCGGCGTCGCCCAGGGAATCGACCGTCAGCAGCACCGACCGGGGTGCGCGGCGCCGCACGACGTCGGTGGGCCCCATCGTGTCGGACAGGTGCGGATCGTGCGTGAGAGTGGCCGGAGCATCCGTCACCGGCACTGGCGCTGCCCCCACCGGAAACTGCTCGATCGGGCAGGCCCGGGCGAGCGGACACTCCCGGCAGAGCTGCGGTGCCCGTTTCTCAACCTGCCAGCGGGCGAAGCCGTAGGCGGAGCCGGTGCCGGCACCCACGGTCCACTGCCAGCCCAGGAGGTTGGCCGCGCGGGAGCCGTCGAGCAGGTGCCGGTAGAATTCTTCCTGGCCGGCATGCCACCCCGCGCCAGACCGGACCGTGTACTGGGAGGCCAGCCACATCCGGGTCTGATTGACCAGCCAGCCGTCGGTTTCCAGTTCCGACACGACCGAGTCGATGCAGTGCATCCGGCGCGGCCAGGCCTGAGGTTCGAATTCTCCGGCCCAGGGTGCCGCAAAGCGCAGGTTTCGGTGCAGGGCCACACCCACACGCGCATAGAGGTGTCGGGCGTATTCCTGCCAGAGCAACTCGTCCCGGAATTTGCGGGTATCTCGGGCAGGTCCGTTGCCGACGTGCTCCCAAGCCCGGCGAAGCGGCACCAAGGAGTGCCGAATGTACGGTGATAGCCGGGATGCCCCGCGATCGGTTTCCGGCAGCACCTGGCTGCGCTTGGCCGCATAGCCCGCCACCGAGAATTCCGCCAGGGCACGGTCGGCGCTGGTCTGGCCGCCCCGGATGCTCGGGCTCGCCCGCACCTCGTCATCGACCAGGTGGTGCAGATGGCGCCGCACCACGGCATCCGCGGTTCTGTCGTTCAGGGCGATGAGCACACTTGATTTTAGACTCCGCCTGAGGGGCAGCAGAAAGCGAAACGGGCCTGGGCCGGTCACGATCAAGATGATCGCGATCGGCCCAGGCCCGTTGGCGGTGAGCAGGTGGCCGGGTAGGCCTACTTGTTCCGCACGTGCACCGGGGCGGCCATCTCCTCGGCCTCATCGACCGACAGTTCGAGGCGTGCGAATGCCGGGTCATCCGCGAACGACTTCATCCGCGCGATGCGGTAGATGATCAGACCGTAGAGGGCCTTGGCGAGGATGTCGGCGACCGAGTATCCGATCTGTTTGCCGACCCAGGCATCCGAGCCGTCGATACCCAGCATGGGCAGTAGGTAGGCGATCGGGTAAACACCCCAGGTCAGCAGCAGAAGCAGGCGCAGCTGGCTGATCGTGCGGCGCACACTCTGCGGCTGGCGGTCGAGGGACTTGGTCAGTTCGACGAACAGAACGTAGAGGATGTACGCGAACGGGATGGTGGAGAGCAGACCGAAGATTCCGCGAACGGCGTTGTCCCCGCTGAGCTCGCCGGGGTACCCGAGGATGATCATCAGGGCCGAAGCCGGAATGAGCCGGTACAGGAGACTGGTTTGCACCTTGCGGGCCAGGGCGAGAACCGCGATCAGTTCGAGCAGCAGCAGGGGAACCGTGAGCAACCAGTCGACGTAGCGGTAGCCCTCATTGAAGGACTCCCCGGCGACCTGCACATAGTCGCCCGCCCCGCCGATGGCCTCGGTGACGAAGGCAGCCTTGAAGGAGTCGAAAATGCGGAAATAGTGGTAGGCGGCAATCGCACAGACGATGGCCGCGACGGTCATCGCCTGACGATACCGGGGCAGGACCCGCTTGAGCGAGATGATGATGAAGATCGCCGTGAACAGCTGTGACGCGATGACGAGCGAGAACACGTTGTAGACGGTGTCGTATTGAATCTGGGTGAGGGAATCGGGAATCACGTTGTCCTCCGAATAAGCGAGAAAGAACAGGAAAGAGTCGTGCCGAAGAGCTTTGCTGTGTTTATTGATTTCTCAGTTACTGAACTGCCTATCTGATTGCTAACTATGAATTTAGTACACGTTTCCTGATTCTTTGCATAGAGTATCGCCCCCGGTCAGCAGGTCAATAGCTACGGTGCAGATGGCGCTCAGCCGCTATACGCTCGCTGATGTGGTCGACACCGCCCTACCTGCTGGTGCCGACCTGCTGTGCCACCGTACGCCGGAACAGCAGCGGCAGAATGACCGTCGCGAGGGCGGTGACCAGCCAGACCACCAAGGCGGCCAGGATCCAGGTCTGCCAGCCGCGGATGACAAGCCCGTTGGCGACGACGGATGCGACCAGTAGCACCACGAAGGTCGACACCAGGCCGACCCCGCCCAGGAACGCCGGCGTATTACGTGCCGTCAATTTCGTGATAGAGGGCGACAGGATGCTCTACGCGGCCGCGAAAACGAGCACCGTGATCAGGAATCCCTGCCAGGTAAGCCTGAAACCCACGAGTACCAGCGACGCCACCCCGAGGCCGAGCGCGGCCGAACCGAGGAAAATGGCCGCGCGGATCAGGAAACGCACCATGGCTACTCCTTCTTCTTGGCGGCCGCCTTCGCCGCCCGCTTGGTTTCCCGCACCCGGTTCAGGGATTCGGGGTCGACGATGTCGGCGACGGACCGGAACGAGCCGTCCTCGCCATAGGGCTCGGAGGCCTCACGCCAGCCCTGCACGGTGAGACCCTGACGCTTGCCGAGCAGGGCAAGGAAGATCTTCGCCTTCTGCTCGCCGAATCCCGGGAGCGCTTTCAGGCGCCGCAGGATCTCGGCGCCGTCCGGGGAGTCGGCGGTCCACAGGGCGGACGCATCACCCCTCCAGTCTGTGGCGATCACGCCCGCGAGGGTCTGCGTGCGAGCGGCCATCGAGCCCGGAAAGCGGTGCACCGCCGGCGTGGCCCGGAACACCTCGACGAGTGCATCGGCGTCGAAGCCGGCGATGGTCGCCGGATTGAGCGTGCCGATCCGGTCGCGGATCTTGGCCGGCCCGGCGAACGCGGTCTCCATCGCGATCTGCTGGTCCAGCAGCATCCCGAGGAGGAGCGCGAAGGGGTCATCGCTGAGCAGGGCGTCGGCGGCGTCATCGCCGGTGAGGTGCAGCATCATGCGACCATTGTGCCACCGGCGGCGCGCCGGCGGGATTCCCCTAGACTCGGCGGATGTCCCGCCTCGTCGTCGTCCTCCCGCTCACGGCGCTCCGTACAGGCGACAGCTTCCCGGTGTCGGAGTGGCCATTGCACATCACCGTGCTGCCCCCCTTTCACACGGATGCCGTTGCATCCGTCATCGCGGATGTCATTTCCGGCGTCGTCGCCGCCACGGCATCGGGCCGCACCGCCCTCACGGCGGTCGCGGCTGCCGACGCGCTGTTCGGCCGGCGCGAGGACGTGCCGGTGACGCTCGTCGGGGACGACCCGCGCCTGACCCGGCTGCACCGCGCCCTCGTCGAGGCTGTGCGGCCGTTTGCCTCCACCCCCGACGAGCCCGCGTTCACGGGTCCCGGCTTCCGGGCCCACATCACGATCAAGAACGGCGCCCGAGTGCACGAGGGCCAGCGGCTCGCTCTCACCCAGATCGCCCTCGTGGACATGGCGCCCCGATCGGCGGCGAGCGGCCGCACGGTGCTCGCCACGTTCCCCTTGCCTACTCCCGTGTGAGTGCGGACACCCGGTCGGGTGCAGCGGGTCTGTGCGCCGAGCTGCGCCCCGGCTTCCGCAACCAGGGGCGTCACGCGCGCACTCGGGCAGATCCCGCGATCGGTGCAGCAGCGTTGACCCTTCCGGTGACGTCGTTCGAGTCGGCGCTGACGGGACTGATCAACGACGTCGCCCAGAGTCCGCACGAGATCATCATGGTGCTCGATGCACCTCCAACTGATTGAGGCACCGGATATCCGCGATGCGCTGGTCTTCCTCCTCGATCACCTTCCGCCGAATCTGCACCTGGCCGTGGCGAGCCGATCCGATCCGCTCCACCCCGTGGCGCGACTGCGTGCCGGGAACGAGCTCACCGAGTTGCGGGCATCCGATCTGAGCTTCACCCCGGACGAGGCTTCCGCCTTCCTGAAGGACATGGTGGACCTGAAGCTCTCGGCCGAGGACATCGCCGCTCTTGACACACGCACAGAGGGTTGGATCGCCGGTCTCCAGCTGGCGGCCCTCTCGATGCGGGAACGCTCGGATGTCTCCGGCTTCATTCACGGCTTCACCGGGAGCAACCGGTTCGTGATCGACTATCTCGCCGAGGAGGTGATGCAACGTCAGCCCGAGAAGGTGCGGGCATTCCTGCTGCGCACCTGCATCCTGAACCGGCTCACTGGCCCCCTCTGTGACGCCGTCACCGAGGAAACGGGGAGCAGCGAGATGCTGGAGTCCCTCGAGCGGAGGATCTCTTCGTCGTTGCCCTGGTTGACCGGCGCCGCTGGTACCGGTATCACCACCTCTTTGCATATGTCCTGCGGGCGCGGTTGCGGATCCAGCAGGGACGGCTGACGGATGCCCGGGCCTGGGCCGACAAGCACGGCCTGTCCGCGGACGACGAGCTGACCTACCTGAGCGAGTTCGGGCACATCACCCTGGCGAAGCTGCTCCTCGCGCAACACCGGGCCGATCCGAGCGAGGGGTCGATCGGGTCGGCCATCCGGTTGCTCGACCGGCTTCTGGCCGCCGCCGGAGTAGGCCGCCGAGGCGGGAATCAGCTCCGACTACGTGCGACGGATCGGCCGGGCCCTGCAAACATCCGGCGATGAAACAGTCGGCCCGCCGACCCTGCCTGAGCCCGTGAGCGAGCGCGAGCTGCACGTACTCCGGTTCCTGGCGACCGAACTCACCGGTCCCCAGATCGCCCGTGAACTGTGCGTCTCGCTCAACACCCTGCGCACCCACAGCAGGCACATCTTCGGCAAGCTCAACGTCCACAGCCGTTCGGTTGCCGTCAGCCACGCCGCCCAGCTGGGCCTGATCTAATCCGGCAGTCGGCATAATCACCACCTCGGTCACCACGTGGGGTGATGCCCCGTCAGCATGTGTCTCCTTAGATTCGGGTCATCCTCGGGTATCCGCCTGGGGCTTCTCAGAGCATCGGAGCACCTCATGAGCATCACGCCTTCTACTCTCACCCGAAGGGCCGCGGTCGCCGCCGCACTGTCCGGGCTGATCTACATCGTCATCCAGTTCATCCACCCCGCCGACGAGGCCGCCTCCCTCACCACCCAGACCTGGGTGACGGTGCACAGTCTCAGCTTCGGCATGGCCGTCCTCGGCTTGGTCGGCATCACGGGCTGAACTCGACCGCTATGAGATTCGGCTTCAGGGGCAGCTCGTGGAAAGTTGGAGTGACTGGTTCGAGGGCTTCACACTGACCGGGACAGGCGACGGCACGACAGTCCTCACGGGCTCGGTCATCGACCAGGCCGCGCTGCACGGGCTGCTGCGCCGAGTGAGTGACCTGGGTGTGACGCTGATCTCCGTCAACGCTCTGGGAAGCAGGCAACCATGACCCGGGACATCGCGACTGCCGCGGCACCCCACGACAGTCGAAGGATGGCCCAGCGGGGCAGTGGCGTGCGTCAACCGGGTTGATCCTGCTCAGCCTCATCCCGCTGCTCGCCGGGGCAGCGCGGCTGACCGAGCAGGCGGGCGGGGCTGTCGCCTCGGCGCACAACGCCAGGTTCCTCGACTCCCCCGTGCCCATCGTGACGCATATCCTCAGCGTGACCGTGTTCTCCTTGCTGGGAGCGTCGTTCGGGCCCGGCGACGAGGTGATCGCGATGCTCGGCAGCCGATTCGGCGGGCACGCGGAATACGTCTGCATCCCGCAGGATGGCGCGATCACGGCGAAGCCACGGAACATGACCTTCACGGATTCCGTGACTCTCGTCTTCGGCGGGACCACCGCCCATGCTTTTTTCAGCCGCGCCGAGATCAAACCGGGCAGCACCGTTCTCGTGAACGGCGCATCCGGTGCCGTGGGCACGGCGGCGGTGCAGCTCGCCAAGCAGATGGGCGCGCGCGTCACCGGCGTGTGCAGCGGCGCCAACCGCGAACTGGTCACCGCGCTCGGCGCCGACCGGGTGATCGACTACACAACGGAGGATTTCCTGCTCGAGGGGCAAACCTACGACGTCATCATGGATTGCGTCAGGAACGCCCCCTGTGAACGCGCTGCGGCGTGCCTCACTTCCGGCGGCGCCCTGTTGCTCGTCGTCTCCGATCTCCGGGGGCTGCTTCTGGCCGCCTGGCACACCAGGAGGAGCGGGAGGCGGGTCGTCGCGGACAACATCGACAGCACCGCGGATGCTCTCGCGCACCTGGTCGACCTTGCCGAGTCGGGTCGGTTCCTGGCGGTCATCGATCGGACGTACGACCTGGCCGACGTCGCTCTGGCGCACCGTTTCGTCGAGGCCGGCCATAAGAAAGGCAACGTCATCCTGCGCGTCGCGGCCGGTTGAGGGGGCGGAGGCAGTCTCTCTGGTCCGTGAGCATCGGGGCACGCGGTTTTGAGTTCATCGAGCGTGGCCCCGATCCCGATTCTGTTGCTCGTCCGCGGAGAAGTCGAGGTGTCGGCCGAAGGATCTCCCCTGCCCCTGCAACACGATTTGCTGAAGCGGGGAGCCCCGCGCGGTGGCTAATTCAGGAGAATTGTCCGACCCGTGGCGGGATCCACTCTGAAAGACCACCCTGGTGGCATCCCCGGGCGACAGATCTCCTGATTTAGCCACACCCCACACGCCCCACGCAACGCGCTGGACGTTGAAGCGGAACTCCACCGCCTTACCGCACGGAAACACATTACGAGTACCAGAGAACTCAGCCGGCCAAGCCAAGGAAGACCATCACGACTCGCTCAAGTGCACCGAGCCTCACCATCGCAACTGGTGCCGCAGCGGACAACTGCGCCCCGCGCACCGGCAGCAATTGTCCGAAACGGAATCAGTTGCGGCCGGAACGCTCTACACGTTGAAGCGGAACTCCACCACGTTGCGTCACCAAGCAACGTTACGACAGGAGTCGGTTCACCAGCGCGCAGTACGACCTCAGCGGCACGGTATTCGTCAGCCACGGCCCGTGAATTGCGTCGATTCATCTTGGGGCCCTCGGGAGGCGGAACGAGAATGAGCGACATCACGCCAGCGCGCGATCTCGTCCCGGATCGATATGCCAGTTTTCCCATGCTTCGATTGTTCCTCCCGCTGATCGACGCCAACGATCAGACGCGCCGATGGTCGTCCTATCTCGACGACGGAATCGAGCTGACCGGCTCCACGGATTGGTTCGAACTCTGGAATCGGCATAGGGAATCCCCTGCGGTATTCGAGCCCGATAGGGGCATGCACACTCAGAACTAGACACTGAATTTAAATTCCACGCAGTCACGTCGAGAGGATAGATCTGGGATGGGCGGCCCTCTCGCGCATGTGGGTGAGGGCGCTATCCAGTGGTCGAGATTACTCGGCCACCTCGCCGCTTGCCCAGAACACCTCTTCGGTCAGGCACGCCCCCAGCGTCGCCGAGAGCTCACTCGCTGTGAAAACCGGGTGGAAGCCGCCCCCGAGTCCTACCTCGTCGCCAGCGCTGATGACATAGCCGTCGGGAAGAATCACCTCATCGCTGCCGCCAATAGTCGTGCCCTGTGGGAACACGATGAGGTAGGTCTCCTCTGCTTCGACCACCATGCAATCGCCACGCCCCCACGCGACTGTTCCCTCCGCGAGCGCCTGCTCTTGAACGTCACTCGTCTGCCCGGAGACGGCAATCAACCGGCCGTTCGGGGATTCCTGAACCGAGGACGCCGACGTCGCCGAGCACGCGACGAGACCGACACTCACTGAAAGAACGACCCCAATGCCGAGAGTCCTGCGCCACCAATTGCTCATGTTTGGAGCATGGCATCCATCACGGCAGTGATGCCAGACCGCCGAAGCTATCGATGCCGAGTCGCAACTCGGACAGCCGCATTCGCGGCGGCCTGCGGCCCGCCGCAAACCGTCACCACCTGACCATCCGCCACACGGCACCGAAGCTCACGGAACACCATCGGCAGCAAAGGCCGACAACTTCGCCGTGCCCACCACCAAAACACCGCCCAGCAGTCAGCGACCCCGTTCACTCAAGGCGGACCGGTAGATCGAGGCTTAGTAAGATTCGGGTTCATGGGGCGAAACTCAGCTATCGATACGACGTTTGACGTGCGGACCGACGCTCGCGGAAAAGATCCTGACACGCACAGTCGAACACTTCGCAATTATCACATGCAGCTCTGGAGCAAACCCTTGCCCAGCGGCGTTCTGTTCGACTTGGACGACCACACGCCGGACGCGTATCTGCACCACAAGTCTGCCTTGGGCGAGTTCTACCTTGCGAGTGATTCCGTCATACCCACGTTCGCCAGCTGGTTCAGGATGGCGCACATTATCGACGAGATACCGGAAGTGGAACGGAAGTCGTTCCACGACATCGGGTACACAATCGTTGGGATGATGCTTTTCCCCGGCAATAAGGTGGACGGTAAACAGACCATCAACGGTGCCCGCGGGTTCAATCAGAAGATCGCCGATCGGCTCGATCTCACCCTCGAAGGTGTACGACGGCACTACCTCGGCATGGGCAGCCCCCTCGGTGAGACGCTTGCCCGGTATCCCGATTTCTTCGCTCTGTTCGAAAGCTTCGAAGGCTACGTGAAATTTTTCCTCCTGCAAGATCTTGTGAATGAAGACTCCACTGCAGTCAGGTCCTTGATGCCGTTCGATGACTTCCGCCCGCCCGCATTTCCGAGGACGATGGCTGCCTATCAGGATTATCGGAGACTAACGATCGAGTTCGTCTCATCGCGAAATCGCCGAATCGCGGACTTTTGTAATTAGCGCTCGCATCATGACGTACGTCGAGGCTTCCGCGACCACTTTGGCCAAATGAAGCAACGATTCGCCAGAGAAAGCGCGGTGACCGGCACGGGCGCCCATCACCGCTTCAAGCCCTGGATCCACTTGAACTAGACGTTGAAACGGAACTCCACCACGTCGCCGTCCTGCATGATGTATTCCTTGCCCTCGATGCGGGCCTTGCCCTTGGAGCGGGCCTCCGCCACGGAACCGGCCTCCATCAGATCGTCGAAGGAGAAGATCTCCGCCTTGATGAAGCCCTTTTGAAAGTCGGTGTGAATGACGCCGGCGGCCTGCGGAGCGGTCCAGCCCTTGTGGATGGTCCAGGCGCGTGTTTCCTTGGGCCCGGCCGTGAGGTAGGTCTGCAGGCCGAGGGTGTCGAAGCCGATGCGGGCGAGCTGGTCGAGCCCGCTCTCGGCCTGGCCGGTGGACGCCAGCATCTCGGCAGCGTCCTCGGCGTCGAGTTCACTGAGCTCGGATTCGAGCTTCGCGTCGAGGAACACGGCGTTGGCCGGGGCCACCAGCGCGGCCAGAACAGCGAGCTTCCCGGCATCCTGCAGCACCGCCTCGTCGACGTTGAACACGTAGATGAACGGCTTGGCCGTCAGCAGGCCCAGCTCCCGGATGGGCTCGATGTCGAGCGTGGCCGATGACAGCGGCGCTCCGGCGTCGAGGATGGCCTGCGCCTTAAGCGCGGTCTCCAGCACGATGGCGGGAAGCTTGCGCCCCTTGACCTCTTTCTCGAAGCGGGAGACCGCCTTCTCGAGGGTCTGCAGGTCGGCGAGGATGAGTTCGGTGTTGATCGTCTCCATGTCGCCGGCCGGGTCGACGGCGCCATCGACGTGCACCACGTCGGGGTCGGCGAAACCGCGGATGACCTGAGCGATGGCGTCTGCCTCCCGAATGTTGGCGAGGAACTTGTTGCCGAGCCCCTCCCCCTCGCTGGCGCCGCGCACGATGCCGGCGATGTCGACGAACGACACCGGGGCAGGCAGCAGACGCTCGCTACCGAAGACCGCCGCCAGCTTGGCCAGGCGGTGGTCGGGCAGGTTGACGATGCCGACGTTGGGCTCGATGGTGGCGAACGGGTAGTTCGCCGCGAGCACGTTGTTCTTGGTCAACGCGTTGAAGAGGGTGGACTTGCCAACATTGGGCAGTCCGACGATTGCAATAGTAAGAGCCACGAGAGTCAATCGTACCGTCTGCGACCCGGGGCCGGTCGGCACAGAGGCGACGCGCTGTCGGCGGCCCGTGACAGGATGAAGCGGTGCCAGTCAACTTCACCGCCATCGACTTCGAGACCGCCAACTCCTCCAGCGCTTCGGCGTGCTCGGTCGGGCTGGTGAAGGTCCGTGACGGCAAGGTCGTCGACAGTGTCGCCTGGTTCATCAAGCCGGCCGTCGGGCACGACGTCTTCCTGGCCTGGAACATCAAAATCCACGGCATCCGGCCGACGGATGTCGCCGGTGCGGCCACCTGGGCGCAGCAGCTTCCCGATCTGGTCGCCTTCGCCGGCGACGACCACCTCGTGGCGCACAACGCCGGGTTCGACCTGGGGGTCATCAAGACGTCCTCCACTGTCGCCGGGCTGGTCGTGCCCGACTTCAACTACGTCTGCAGCCTCCAGGTGGCCCGCCGCACCTACCACCTCGAGTCCTACCGGCTTCCGGTGGCCGCGATGGCCGCGGGCTTCGAGGGTTTCGCCCACCACGACGCCCTGGCCGACGCGGAGGCTTGCGCGGCCATCATGATCCACGCCGCCGACCGGCACGGGGCCGGCACTCTCGAGGAGCTGGCGCAGATCACCGGCGTGAAGATCGGCGCCATCGGGCCGGTCGCCACGAAGGAGAAGTCCGCCACGCACGGCCCGATGGCGCTGAACTAGGCATCCTTGAGGCACCGCTTCGGGCAATGTCGGTGGCCACTGGCAGAGTAGAACCATGGATTCCTGGTTCAGTCTTCTTCTCGGCCTTGTCGTCGGCGCCCTGCTCGGCACCCTGCTCACGGTGGTCCTCACGGCGCGTTCCGCCGAGCGCCGCAACGGAGGCTCGTCCGGCACCGATCCTCTCGTCGTCGAGGCCAGGCACCAGGTGGCCCTGGCCGAGGTGCATGCCCGGGAGGCCGGCATGCAATCCATCCTGCGCGAAGAGCTGGCCTCAGTTCAGGCCACCGCCGACGCCCTGCGCGGGCAGGTCGTCGACGCGGGGCGGCAATACCGCGAACTGAGCGACCGCCAGCGCGACGACCAGGACGCGCGCACCGAGCAGCAGAAGCAGGAAAGCAAGGTGCTCCAGGCACTCGCCCCGGTCAAGGAGAGCCTGCAGGACATGCAGCAGAAGGTCGCCGAGCTCGAGGCCCAGCGCAGCCTGCAACACGGCGAGCTCAGCCAGCAGCTGCGGTCGGCGACCGAGTCGGAGGAGCGCCTACGGAGCACTGCCGAGTCGCTCGCGTCGGCCCTGCGCGCCAACAACACGCGCGGGGTCTGGGGCGAAACCCAGCTGCGCAGCGTGGTCGAGGCCGCCGGCCTGATCGAGCGGGTCGACTTCGACGTGCAGTCGAGCATCACCTCCGACGCCGGCGCCGGCCGCCCCGACATGGTCGTGCACCTGCCCGGCGGCAAGAACATCGCCGTCGACGCGAAGGTGCCGTTCACGGCGTTCCTCGAAGCCAGCCAGATCCCAGTCACCGCTACCGGCGCCCTGGGAGCCCAGCGGGCCGTCTACATGAAGGCGCACGTCAAGGCCGTGCGCGACCACATCACCGCTCTCGGCAGCAAGGCCTACTGGCAGGGCTTGGAGGCCTCCCCGGAGATCGTGATCGCCTTCATCCCGAGCGAGTCCCTGGTCTCCTCGGCGTTGGAGGCCGACCCCTCGATCATGGAATTCGCGTTCTCGAAACGGGTGGCCCTCGCCTCCCCGGTGACCCTGTGGTCGGTGCTCAAGACGGTGGCCTTCACCTGGCAGCAGGACGTACTCACGCATGACGCAAAAGTCTTGTTCGACCTCAGTCGGGAGTTATACGGCCGTCTGGCCACCACGGCCACGCACATCGAAAAACTGGGCCGGTCGATCGAGCGCACGGTGAAGGACTACAACGGCTTCGTCGGCTCGATGGAACGCCAGGTACTGCCCACCGCACGCAAGCTCAACGCCCTCGATGAGTCAAAGGTGCTGGCGCCGCTGGCGGGCATCGAGGACACCCCGCGCGAACTGGCCGCCTGGGAGTTCGTGTCGGAACTGGAGGCCGCGGTACTCGAAAGCGCGGTACTCGAAAGCGCCGCACTCGATGCCGCCGCACTCGATGCCGCCGCACTCGATGCCGCCGCACTGACTGACTGACTGACTCCGAGAATCGCCGTCCGAACGGCGATTTTCGGCCGTGCGGGCAGCTAAAGCCGAGCGCCTAGAGCCACTTCGAGGCGAGGTGCTCGGCGATCACCCGACGCGTGGTGCCGGACTTCGACCGCAGCACGATGCTCTCGGTGCGGATGATCGGGCCCTGGCGGCGCACGCCATCGACGAGTCCGCCATCCGTCACGCCCGTGGCGACGAAGAAGGTGTTGTCGCCGCTGACCATGTCGTCCAGCTCCAGCAGCTTGTCGACGTCGAGACCGGCCGCGACGGCGCCCGCACGCTCGGCGTCGTCCTTCGGTGCCAGGCGTCCCTGCATGTAACCGCCGATGGCCTTGAGCGCGCAGGCCGTGGTGATGCCTTCGGGGCTGCCACCCGTACCGACGCACATGTCGATGCGCGTTTCCCAGCGGGCCGCGTTGATGCCGCCGGCGACGTCGCCGTCGCTCATCAGCCGCGTGCCCGCTCCGGCGCTGCGGATGGCGTCGATAAGTTCGGCGTGGCGGGGACGGTCGAGCACGGCGAGGACCATTTCGCCGACCGGCTTGCCCGTCGCTTTCGACAGCTCACGGATGTTGTCGCCGATCGGGGCGTCGAGGCTGACGACTCCGCGCCCGGCGGCGCCCGTGACGATCTTGTCCATGTAGAACACGGATGACGCGTCGAGCATGGTGCCCCGGGAGGAGACCGCGATCACGGAGAGGGCATTCTGGCGTCCGGCGGCGGTGAGGCTGGTGCCGTCGATCGGGTCGACCGCGATGTCGCAGGCGGGTCCGGTTCCGTTGCCGACGCGCTCACCGTTGAAGAGCATCGGGGCTTCGTCTTTCTCACCCTCGCCGATGACGATGAGTCCGTCGAAGTTCACGGTGCCGAGGAAGACGCGCATGGCGTCGACGGCTGCCTTGTCTGCGGCATTCTTGTCGCCGCGGCCGATGAACGGGACCGCACGAATCGCTGCGGCCTCGGTGGCCCGCACCAATTCCATCGCAAGGTTGCGGTCGGGGTGCATGAAATTGGGGGCGACTTCGGGGCTGTTCACAGATGGTCCTTCCCGGACGAAGAGTGCGGCAGTGGCAAGACCCATCATTGGGCCGGCACCGGTGTCGGTGCTGCCTCGTTCAGCCTAGCGCCCGCTCTTCGTCGCGGGGGGTGTGCGCTCGCTGGCACGGCCGGAGACCCACCTCGGTAGGATGAGAAGACCGAAACGGTTCAATCGAGGAGACTCAACAATGCCCATCGCAACCCCAGACCAGTATGCCGAGATGCTCAACAAGGCCAAGACGAAGGGGTTCGCCTACCCGGCGTTCAACGTTTCGTCTTCTCAAAGCATTAATGCCGTCCTTCAGGGCCTGACCGAAGCCGGCTCTGACGGCATCATCCAGGTCACCACCGGTGGCGCAGATTACTTCGCCGGCCACACGGTCAAGAACCGCGCCTCCGGTGCGCTCGCGATGGCGCGCTTCGTACAGTCCGTCGCCGACAATTACCCCATTACCGTTGCACTCCACACGGACCACTGCCCCAAGGGTGCGCTGGAGGACTTCGTCCTCCCGCTCATCGCCGCTTCCGAAGACGAGGTGAAGGCCGGCCGCAACCCGATCTTCCAGTCGCACATGTGGGACGGCTCCGCCATCCCGCTGGCAGAGAACCTGGACATCGCCAAGGACATCCTGAAGCGCACCCAGGCGATCAACGCCATCCTCGAGGTCGAGATCGGCGCCGTCGGCGGCGAAGAAGACGGCGTTGAGGGCGACATCAACGAGAATCTGTACACGACTCTCGACGACGCGCTCTCGATGATCGATTCCCTCGGCATGGGCGAGAACGGCCGCTACATGGCTGCCCTCACCTTCGGCAACGTGCACGGCGTATACAAGCCCGGCAACGTCAAGCTGCGCCCGGAGCTCCTCAAGGAGATCCAGGACGGCGTCGCCGCCAAGCTGGGTACCGGCCCGAAGCCGCTCGACCTGGTCTTCCACGGTGGGTCAGGCTCGACCGACGCCGAGATCGCCGAGGCCGTCGCGAACGGTGTCGTCAAAATGAACATCGACACCGACACCCAGTACGCGTTCACCCGCGCGGTCGCCGGCTACATGCTGAGCAACTATGACAGCGTGCTCAAGATTGACGGCGAAGTCGGCAACAAGAAGGTCTACGACCCGCGCGCCTGGGGCAAGGTTGCCGAGACGGCCATGGCCGCTCGCGTCGCTGACGCCACCCGCCAGCTCGGCTCCGCCGGCCACTCGAACAGCTAGCACCGGATGACGATGGCCGAGAATTCTTCGTCGACTCCTTCGGGAACCCCTCCGGAGGATTCCCGGCCCCGTCCCCAGTACGGTGAGCTTGCGCCCGAGGGTTGGAGCTGGACTCCTACCCCGGATGAGCGCACGCTCGCCACACCGCCGGCTGCGGGGCCGGCCGCGGCCCCCGAGCGGGCTGTGCGCCCGGCCGGAACCGCGCCGGCCTGGGACCGGCCGGTGACTCTGAGCCTGCTCGTCCTCGGGCTCCTGTCCACGTTCTTCGCGGTCAGCATGCTCACGATGATCACCGAGTCCATTCAACTGCTCCATACCCAGCTGGATCTCGCCGCGTATGAGCCGGATCCCTCCGCGGCCGGGCTGGTCACGGCCGGGATCATCGGTGTGTCCCTCGTCTGGCTGGCCACAGCGGCAGGCGTGATCCTGTTGCTGGTCCGAGGCAAGCGCGCGTTCTTTGTGCCGCTGATCGGTGCGGTTCTGTCCGCGTTCGTGTTCATCGCCTTCACCACCGCGGTTTTGGCCACCGACCCGACGCTGCTCAACGACCCGAACCTGATGGACGTCTACGGCACGTTGTAGGCGACGCCGTGCTGCCGTATCCGGCGTACACGAAGGCCCCCGTCGGTCAGATCCTGGATCTGATCGACGGGGGCCTTCGTGGTGAACGCGGCCGGCCGGCTCCTAGCTGCTGACCCGTCCGCCGAGACCGCGGGCATCCGCGTTGCCGGACAGATCCTTTCGCAGTTCCTTCGGCAGTGAGAACAGCAGGTCCTCCTCGGCCGTCTTGATCTCTTCGATGTCGCCGTAGCCGGCCTCGGCCAGATCGGCGAGCACCTCGTGCACCAGTTCGTCGGGCACGGATGCCCCGCTGGTCACGCCCACGGTGACAACCCCGTCGAGCCACTCCTGCTGGATCTCGCTGGCGAAGTCCACGCGGTAGGCAGCCCGGGCACCGTGCTCCAGGGCCACCTCGACCAGTCGCACCGAGTTGGACGAGTTCGCCGATCCGACCACAATGACAAGGTCCGAATCACGGGCCACCTTCTTGATCGCCACCTGGCGGTTTTGGGTGGCGTAGCAGATGTCGTCGCTGGGGGGATCCTGCAGATTTGGAAAACGGGCACGCAGGCGACGCACGGTTTCCATGGTCTCGTCCACGCTCAGCGTGGTCTGAGACAGCCAGACCACCTTGTCGGGGTCGCGCACCTCGATGGTGTCGGCGTCGTCAGGGCTCCCGACGAGCGTGGTGTGCTCGGGTGCCTCCCCCGCGGTTCCCTCGACCTCTTCGTGGCCTTCGTGACCGATCAGCAGGATCTGGAAGTCGTCCCGGGCGAAGCGCACGGCCTCACGGTGCACCTTCGTGACCAGTGGGCAGGTGGCGTCGATTGCCAGCAGGCCTCGGTCCGTGGCCGCGGTGACGACGGCCGGGGACACGCCGTGGGCGCTGAAAACGATGTGGGAGCCGGTGGGCACCTCGTCGACTTCCTCGACGAAGATCGCCCCCTTCTTCTCCAGCTCGGAGACCACGTGGATGTTGTGCACGATCTGCTTGCGCACATACACGGGGGAGCCGTACAGTTCGAGGGCCTTCTCGACGGCGATGACGGCACGGTCCACGCCGGCGCAGTAACCGCGCGGGGCGGCCAGCAGCACCCGTTTGTGCCCGAGCACCGGGGTATCCTTGAGCCTGTTGCGTGCGCGGGGAAGCCGTGGCATGCCAAGGCCGATCACAGGCGAATCCGTACTGATAGTCACCTCCTCATCTTATGGGGGGCCGACTGTGCAGTCCGTGGGAGGAACGATTGATGACGGACACACCACCCACCCTCGAGACCCCCTGGCCGGTCGGGCTGCTGGCCAACAAGATCCGCGGCTACATCGAGCGCCTCGGCACGGCCTGGGTCGAGGGTGAGATCACCCAGTGGGGCGCCAGCGGCGGCAACGTCTACGGCAAGCTCAAGGACCTCACCGAAGACGCCACGGTCAGCTTCACGATCTGGTCATCGGTGCGCGCGAAGCTGACCAGCGACTTCAAGCAGGGCGACCGGGTCATCGCCCTCGTCAAACCCAACTACTGGGTCAAGGGCGGCACTCTCACCATGCAGATGCTCGAGATGCGCCACGTGGGCCTCGGCGACATGCTGGAACGGCTCGAACGGCTGCGCAATCGGCTGGCCGGCGAGGGTCTTTTCGATGCGTCCCGCAAGAAGCCGCTGCCCTTCCTCCCCCATTGCATCGGCCTGGTCACCGGCAAAGACTCCGACGCTGAGAAAGACGTCATCCGCAACGCCCAGCTGCGCTGGCCGGCCGTCACTTTCAACCTGGCCTACGCCGCCGTGCAGGGTGACCGCATGGTGTCCGAGGTGACCGCGGCCATCCAGCGGCTGGACGACGACCCGGAGGTCGACGTGATCATAGTCGCCCGCGGCGGCGGCGACTTCCAGAACCTGCTCGGCTTCAGCGACGAGACGCTGATCCGGGCTGCGGCGGCCTGCACGACCCCGCTGGTCAGCGCGATCGGCCACGAGGCAGACCGGCCGCTGCTCGACGACGTGGCCGACCTGCGCGCGTCGACGCCGACGGATGCCGCCAAACGCGTCGTGCCGGACGTCTCCGACGAACTCAACCGGGTACAGCAAGCCCGGGCCCGCCTCAGCAACCGGCTGACCGGCATCCTCGCGCACGAGGTCGACCGGATCGGCCAGCTTCGCTCACGCCCGGTGCTGAGCACCCCCGAGTGGATCATCGATTCCCGGTCCGAGGACCTCACCCGCTACGTCGCCCGTGGCGCCGAGCTGGTCGACCGGGCGGTCGAGCGGGCCGGAGCGGTGATCGTCGACCTGCGTTCCCAGTTGCGCGCCCTCTCCCCCCAGGGCACCCTCGACCGCGGCTACTCGATCGTGCAGTTGCAGGGCGGCCAGGTGGTGCGCTCGCCCGGGCAGGCACCGTCGCAGACGAAACTCCTGATCACGCTCGCCGAGGGCGCTCTGGCGGCCACCGCGAACGCGGCAACCTCGGACCCGACACCGTCGAATGTGAAATTAGAATGGACACCATGACCTCGGCACCAGACGAAATCAATGCACTGAGCTACGAGCAGGCCCGGGATGAGCTCGTGCGCGTGGTGAACGCCCTCGAGCAGGGTGCCTCGTCGCTGGAGGAATCGCTCGCACTGTGGGAACGAGGTGAGGCTCTCGCCCGCCGCTGCGAAGAGTGGCTGATCGGCGCGAAAGCCAGACTGGATGCCGCCCGGGCAGGCCAGGTCGACTCCGCCGCGACAGCCGGATGAGCCCCGCCAAGCGCGCGCCCCGAATCGTCGCAGAGCTGGGGCGCCCGGAGACGCCGGATGAAACCCGCACCCGACTGGCCGAGAACTCCCGCAAGTACCGCTCCCACAAGACCGTGAACAATCTGATCCTGTCCCTGCTGGCCACACTGGGCACAGTCCTGGTGCTCGTGCTGCTGGTGCCGCGTAGCGACGCCCCGCAAAACCGCGACGTCGATTTCCAATCCGTTGCCGCGCAGGTGCAACCCGGCCTCAGCGATCCCCTGCTGGTTCCGGAGTTGCCGAGTGGGTGGACGGCCAACGCGGCGCAGTGGCGCCTGGGCGGAAGCGACAAGATCCCGTCCTGGTACATCGGCCTGATCACGGCCAAGACCGAGTTCATCGGCCTCACCCAGGCGCTCGGCGCCAACCCGAGCTGGCTCGCCGACGAGCTGCAGGATGCTCCGGTCGCCGGCACCGTCATGATCGCCGGCGTCACCTGGGACGTCTACCGCAACACCGCACCGGAAGATGACCGCGGCAATTTCGAATCCGCTCTGGTGACCAGGGCCGGCGACAGTACCTACCTCCTCGTCGGTACCGCCGACGACGAGGAACTCGCCGTTCTGGCCGCAGTGCTGGCCGAACAGATCAGTTCCAACAGCACCGAGGGACAGTAATGGGCGAGGCAGCAACACCGGCAGACGTCTGGACCGACCTGCAGCGCGGAAACGACCGCTTCGTGAGCGGCGAGCCGCGGCATCCGCGCCAGGATGTGGACCGCCGAGCCGAGCTCGCCTTCGTACAGACCCCCGACGCGGCCCTGTTCGGCTGCAGCGACTCGCGGCTGGCCGCCGAGATCATCTTCGACAAGGGCCTCGGCGACCTGTTCGTCGTGCGCAATGCCGGTCAGGTCATCTCCGATTCGGTGCTCGGCTCGCTCGAATACGCGGTCGCCGTGCTGCGTGTGCCGCTCATCCTGGTGCTCGGCCACGACGGCTGCGGGGCCGTGCGCGCCGCCATCGATTCCCAGGCCGCCGACGCGCAACCACTGCCCGCGCACATCAGCCGGATCATCGAGAAGATCGTGCCGGCCGTCCGCCGGGTGGCGGGGTCCAAGGATGCGACGCCGATCGATCCCGAGCTGGTCGACGCCCTCGCCGTCGGCCGCGAACACCTTCGCGACACGGTGTCCGAACTGCTCGAGCGCTCGGAGATGATCAGCGCGGCCGTGGCAGAAGGTACATTGGCTATCGTCGGGGCGAACTACCGGCTGCTCGCAGGCCGTGCCGTGCCCGACATCGTTGTCGGCGTGGTTTAGCCGAGCAGCCCGCCCGCGGCGAGCCGCCCAGGCCGTCGCCGCGCGTTCCCATACCGAAAAGATTCCCAACCGAAAGGTAATACACACCGTGGTGGACAAGACCGCTGAAGCCGAGTACCGGATCGAACACGACACCATGGGCGAGGTCCGGGTTCCGGTCGCCGCCCTCTACGGGGCGCAGACGCAGCGGGCCGTCGAGAATTTCCCGATCTCCGGCTCGGTGCTGGAGCCCGCCCAGATCGCCGCCCTGGCGCGTATCAAAAAGTCCGCCGCCCTGGCGAACGCGAAACTAGGGGTACTCGACGTCGACATCGCCAACGCGATCGCCGCCGCCGCCGACGAGGTCTCCACCGGTCGCTACGACTCCGAGTTCCCGATCGACGTCTACCAGACCGGCAGCGGCACCTCCTCGAACATGAACATGAACGAGGTCCTCGCGACCCTGGCGACCCGCAGCCTCGGGCGCCCGGTGCACCCGAACGACCACGTGAATGCGTCTCAGTCCTCCAACGACGTGTTCCCGACATCCGTGCACCTCGCCGTGACGAGCGCGCTCATCGACGAGCTCGTCCCCGCACTCGACCACCTGGCCGTGGCCTTCGAGGCCAAGGCCGAGCTGTGGGCCGGCGCGGTCAAGGCCGGCCGCACCCACCTGATGGATGCCACCCCGGTCACCCTCGGCCAGGAGTTCGGCGGATATGCGCGACAGATGCGCCTGGGCATCGAGCGCGTGCGCACCGCGCTTCCCCGCGTCGCGGAGGTCCCCCTCGGCGGCACTGCGGTCGGCACCGGCATCAACACGCCCGCCGGATTCCCGCAACTTGTGATCGAGCTACTCGTCGAGGAGACCGAGCTGCCGGTCACCGAGGCACGCGACCACTTCGAGGCGCAGGCCAACCGGGACGGCCTGGTGGACGCATCCGGCGCCCTTCGCACCATCGCGGTGAGCCTCACCAAGATCTGCAACGACCTGCGCTGGATGGGCTCGGGCCCCAACACGGGCTTCGGCGAGCTGAACATCCCCGACCTGCAGCCGGGCTCCTCGATCATGCCGGGCAAGGTGAACCCGGTGATCCCCGAGGCCGTGCTGATGGTCTGCTCCCGCGTGATCGGCAACGACGCCACCATCGCCTGGTCGGGCGCGTCGGGCTCGTTCGAGCTCAACGTCGCGATCCCGGTGATGGGCACCGCCCTGCTCGAGTCGATCCGCCTGCTCTCGAACGCGGCCCGCGTGCTCGCCGACAAGACCGTCGACGGCCTTACGGCGAACGTCGAGCGCGCGCGCGCGCTGGCCGAATCCTCCCCTGCGATCGTCACTCCTCTGAACCGGGTCATCGGCTACGAGGCCGCGGCCAAGGTGGCCAAGTACTCGGTGGCCGAAGGGGTGACCGTGCGCGAGTCCGTCATCGCGCTCGGTTTCGTTGAGCGCGGCGAGGTCACCCTCGAATTGCTCGACACCGCCCTCGACGTGCTGAGCATGACCCGCCCGCCTCAGGCGAGGTAGCCCCGCGCTTTCTCACTTGCGCAGCTCGTTGTCCGTTCAGCGCTCACCCATTCGACGGAGATTTTGCTCCCAGAAGCCTGTTTTCGTGCTGAAAGCGGCTTCTGGGGCAAAATCTCCGTCGGAAGAACAGCTAGCGCACCTCGTTGCCTTCGAGCATCTCGGTCACGAGGGCGGCGATCGCGCTCCGCTCCGAGCGGGTGAGCGTCATGTGGGCGAAGAGCGGATGTCCCTTGAGCGTCTCGATCACCGACGCCACCCCGTCGAAGCGGCCGACCCGCAGGTTGTCCCGCTGCGCCACATCGTGGGTGAGGACCACCCGCGAGTTCTGCCCGATCCGGCTGAGCACCGTGAGTAGCACGTTGCGTTCGAGCGACTGAGCCTCATCGACGATCACGAAGGCGTCGTGCAGGGACCGGCCGCGGATGTGCGTCAGCGGCAGGACTTCGAGGATGCCGCGCTCGATGACCTCCTCCAGCACGTTCTCGGAGACGATGGCCCCGAGTGTGTCGAAGACCGCCTGGGCCCACGGGCTCATCTTCTCGGCGGCGTCACCGGGCAGGTACCCCAGCTCCTGGCCGCCGACCGCGTAAAGCGGCCGGAAGACCATGATCTTGCGGTGCTGCTGGCGTTCCAGCACGGCCTCGAGCCCGGCGCAGAGGGCGAGCGCCGACTTCCCCGTTCCGGCCCGACCTCCCAGTGACAGGATGCCGATCTCCGGGTCGAGCAGCAGGTCGATGGCGAGCCGCTGTTCCGCCGAGCGTCCTTTCAGCCCGAAGACGTCCCGGTCACCGCGCACGAGCTTCATCGCACCGTTGCCGGTCACCCGGCCCAGCGCCGAACCGCGGTCGGAGTGGATGACCAGGCCCGTGTTCACGGGCATGTCCTGCACGAGACGGGTGTGCACGACCTCCTTGTCGTAAAGCTCGTCGATCAGGTTCGAGCCCAGGGTGATCTCGTCGATGCCGGTCCAGCCGGAGTCCACGGCAAGTTCGTGACGGTACTCCTCTGCGGTGAGGCCGAGCGAGGCCGCCTTGACCCGCAGGGGCAGGTCCTTGGACACGACGGTCACGTTCAAACCGTCGTGGGCGAGATTCAGGGCCACGGCGAGGATGCGGGAGTCGTTGTCACCGAGTTGCAGTCCGGACGGCAGTACCGACATGTTCGAGTGGTTGAGCTCCACGCGGAGGCTGCCGCCGTCACCGACCGGGATCGGGAAGTCCAACCGTTCGTGCTTCACCCGCAGTTCGTCGAGGAGCCGCAGTGACTGGCGGGCGAAGTAGCCGATCTCCGGGTCGTTGCGCTTGGCCTCGAGCTCCGCAATCACCACGACGGGGAGCACGACGGCGTGCTCCGCGAAACGGAAAATCGCTTTGGGATCGGAGAGCAGAACCGAGGTGTCAAGAACGTACGTGCATTCGGTCTGCCCCGTCGCCGACGCGCCCTGCTTAGAACCCTTGTTATCGATCTGATTAGCGGTCACAACCACTCCCACCCCGTGCCCCGTGAGGCACAGATTGTGTTGGCGAGCGGCCACAGGGTTCTCGAGCCGTACTTATGTGGCCGACTCGATCAGGCGCCATACCTGATAGGCATGACGCTACTTACCCGCACGCTCCAGGGGAAGAGCGACACGCCCATTCGAAACAACGTTCACCGAGCCGTCGTCAGTAGGTCACGGCGGTCGCATAAGAGGTGAACGCCCCGCGCAGCATGTCAACCGTGTCCGGGCTGAGCGCCGCATGGGTGCTCAGCCGCACGGTGCCGTCGCGGGTCGTCGCCGTCACCCCGTGGTTGTGCAGCGCGATGCTCAGCAGCGTGAGCTGGCTCGCCGGCGGCTCGAGCACCAGGATACCGGCCCGCTCCCGGTCGTCCCGGGAGGAAACCACGGGCACGGCGAACTCGTCCGCCAGATCGATCAGAAGCGACACGTTCACCGCGATCGCGTTTTCTATGGCACGGATACCGACCTCGGCCACCTCCTCGAGGGCGGCCGCGAACCGGGCCTGGGCGATGGCGTCTCCATTGCTCACCCGGAATGCGTTTGCGCTGCGGCTCGGCGGCAACACTGCGTCCCACGGCTCGGGGACGTCGGTGCCGGCGAAACCGGAGAACACGGGGACCAGGCGTTCCACCGCACGGTCGCTGAGAGCCAGGAACCCGGTGCCCCAGCCGGCCCTGGACCATTTCTGCCCGCCCGACGCGACGACGTCTGCCACCTCGTAGGGGACATCCACTGCGCCGAAACCCTGGATGGCGTCGACGATGAGCAAACGGTCGCCGATCACTTGACGGATGCCCTCGAGATCCACGCGATGGCCGGTGCGAGAATCGACGAGGCAGACCGCCACTGCGGCAGTGGCCGGGGTGAGCTGCTCCCGGATCTGCCCAGGGGTGACGCGGCCGTGGTCGGTCTCCAGCCAGAGTGGGGTGACCACCCGCAGCGCCTCCGCGGCGCGCACGGCCGCGAACGGGACCGTGGGAAAATCGCCCGACGACAGCAGCACCGCCCCCGTCAGGCCGAACATGGCCTGCATGACACCGGTGGTGGTGTTGGGCTCGGAAACGACCTGGTCGGCGCGGAATCCGGTCGCCCGGGCCACGGCGGTGCGCAGCCGCTCGTCCTGGGCCTGGAAGTGGTCCAGGCTGCCGAACCGGGCCCGCGAGAGCGCCTCGGTCTGGCCGAGGGTTTCGGCGACCACCCCCGCCGACAGCGGGCCGATCCGGGCATAGTCGAGGTAACCGGGTTCCGCGATGAACCCGTCAAGGAACCGTTCGAGATCCGTCATGAGGTGCCCCTACCCTCCGAAGCGGCGCTGGCGTCGGGCAAAATCGCGCAGGGCGCGCAAAAAGTCGACCTGGCGGAGGTCAGGCCCGAGTGCCTCGACGAAGTAAAACTCGCTGTGTGCGCTCTGCCAGAGCATGAAATCGCTGATGCGCTGCTCCCCCGACGTGCGGATGACCAGGTCCGGATCGGGCTGGCCGCCCGTGTACAGGTGCGCCCCGATCAGATCCGGGGTCAGCGTCTCCGCAAGGTCTTCGAGCACGCCGCCGCTGGCAAGGTGCGCTCCCACGATGCTCCGCATGGCGTCGGTGATCTCGGTGCGCCCGCCGTAGCCGACGGCAAGGTTGATGTGCAGCCCCTTCTTGCGGGCCGTGCGCGCTTCCGCGGCGTTCAGTGCGGCCACCAGCGGCTCGGGCAGTCCGGTCTTCGAGCCGACCTGCTGCACCCGCCAGTCGCGGTACCGGGACAGCTCCTCCGCGAGCTTGGCGATGATCTTCGTCAGCTCCGCGAGTTCTTCGCTGGGCCGGTTGGTGAGGTTGTCGGACGACAACAGGTAAAGCGTGACGACGGAGATGCCCAGGTCGTCACACCACTTGAGGAACTCCCGCATCTTGGCGGCGCCGGCCCGATGCCCGTGGGCGGCGGAGTCGAACCCGAGCTGTTTGGCCCAGCGCCGGTTGCCGTCGATGATCATGGCGACGTGGTTCGGAAGCACATCCGGAGTCAGCCCGCGACGAAGTCGACGCTGATAGACCCCGTAGAGAATGCCGCGCGCCCAAGGAACTTCCCGTTTCTGCACACAGTTACGCTAGCCCACTCGGGAGGGTCGCGTACCGCGCGCGGCATGCACACTGACGTATTCTTGCAGCATGGCCTCAGCGGATGACATCCCCAACCTGCCGTTGTTCGAGGACGACCTGCCCCTGCAAATGGACGTCAAGCCCACCTGGCGGGGATGGATCCACGCCGGCACGTTCCCGGTCACGATCGTGGCCGGCATCGTGCTGCTTTTGTCGGCCGAGGGCGGCGCGGCCCGGTGGAGTTCGCTCGTGTTCGTGCTCAGCTCGATGCTGCTGTTCGGCAATTCGGCGCTGTACCACCGGTTCGACTGGAGTCCGCGCACGAAAGTCATCCTCAAACGGATCGACCACGCCAACATCTTCCTCCTGATCGCGGGCTCCTACACGCCCATCGCCGTGCTGGCCCTGCCGCCCGCCAAGTCCACGCTGCTTCTGTCGCTCGTTTGGGGCGGCGCCATCCTCGGAATCGCCTTCCGGGTGTTCTGGATCCACGCCCCGCGTTGGCTCTACGTTCCGCTGTACCTGGCACTCGGCTGGGGAGCGCTGATGTTCATCGTGGACTTCTTCCAGGCCAACGCAGCGATGATGACACTGATCATGATCGGCGGGCTCTGCTACTCGGTCGGCGCCGTCATCTACGGCATGAAGCGGCCGAACCCGCTGCCGGGCGTATTCGGCTTCCACGAGATCTTCCATACCCTGACCGTGGTGGCCTTCCTCTGCCACTGGGCGGCGATCATGATCATCGCGACGAACCCGATCCACCCGTAGTTCGCTAGTCTTCGTCAGCGATTCCGGCCTCTGCGGCCTTCTGTGCGGCCATCTCCGCCTGCAGACGTTCCTGAATCTCGGCGCGGTAGGTGTTGCGGCGCACTCGGCGGGCCATGTCCATCGCCAGCAGCACCGCTCCCACGGCGACCAGAGCAATCGCCACAAAGCCCTCCGGGCCCGGCGTCACCGTGTTCGGGTCAAACTCCGGCGATGGGGTCGCGGCCAGGACGATGCTCACGAGCGGAGCCAGGATCAGGGCGCTCACGAGTCGTCCCGGATTCCGGTGAAGAGGTCGGATTCAGGTATCACGGTGTCCACTTTCGATTCGACGAGCTGGAAGTCTTCATAGGGCCACGCCTCGCGGATGAGGTCGTTCGGCCAGAAGAAGAAACTGCTGGTGGGGGCAACCTGACTCGCGTGGGCGCGAAGCGCCGCGTCCCGCACCTCGAGGAAGTCCCCGACGGGCACATGGGTCGTGGCCAGCTTCGGGTAGTCTTTCATCCACTCCCTGGCCGCCCCGAGCGGCTCCAGCAGGGGCGAGTCCGGCTCCGTGACGCTCAGTTCCAGGAACATGGCGTCGACGCGTTCGAGGTTGAAAATCCGATCGTAATAGAGCTTGTCGACCTGCCAGGGCTCACCGGCATCCGGGTACCGGGTCGCGTCGGCGGCGGCACGGTAGGCCTCCATCGACACGTCGTGGCAGCGGATGTGATCGGGATGCGGGTAGCCGCCCTTCTCGTCGTAGGTCACCAGGACCTGCGGTCGAAATTCGCGGATCAGCCGGACGACCGGTTCGGCGGAGATCGCCACCGGGATGTCCGCGAACGAGTTCGGGGGCACCGAACCGTCTTCGTTCATGCCGGAGTCCTCGTAGCCGAGCCAGCGGTGCTGCACGCCGAGGGCCCGCTGGGCCTCGGCCATTTCCAGACGGCGCAGTCCCGGCAGGTCGCGCTCGGCCAGCGGATGGCCGAGCAGGGCCTCATTCAGGATGCTCCCCCGCTCGCCGCCCGTGCAGCTCAGGATCATCACTTCTGCGCCGAGACTCCGGTAGTGGGCATAGGTCGCAGCGCCCTTGCTCGACTCGTCGTCGGGATGGGCGTGCACCGCCAAGAGTCGCAGCGTCATGAAACTCCTCAGAAATGCCAGATATCCTTGGTACTAAGACTAATCGTTGATCCGTGAGTGTGGAGTCTGAGTGGCCCTGAGCAGCAACCTCGACACCCGGTACGGGCGCGCCCCGAACCGGGGCACGAGAGACCGTCGCGTTCTGTTCGTCTCAGCCGGCTCCCTCGCGGCAATCCTCCTGGGCTTCGTGGTCTGGGTGGGACTGGGGGCGTCGGAGCCTTTGATCGAGACCCGGGACATCCGTCACAGCATCATCGACGAGAACACTGTGAGCGTCACGTTCGAGGCGTCCATCCCGGTCGGCCGCACCGCCAGCTGCGCCGTTCAGGCGCTCAACGAGAGTTTCACGGTGGTTGGCTGGAAAGTCGTCGACCTGCCCGCGAGCACCGTGTATTCGCGGTCGACGACGACGGATGTGCGCACCACCGAGCAGAGCAACACCGGATTGATTTACCGCTGCTGGCTGACCTAGACTGATGGCTTCGCCCTGACGTGATCGTCGGGGCGTCCGTTGTATATCTGCGGGTTCACCCGCACGGGCATCGAACGAGCACGAACAAGCATGAGGAGATTCCACCCATGACTACCGAAATCACGGTCACCTGGCTGACGCAGGAGGCCCACGACCGCCTCGCCGCGGAGCTGGACACGCTCAGCACCGTCGGGCGCGTCGAGATCGCGAAGAAGATCGAATCGGCTCGCGAGGAGGGCGACCTCAAGGAGAACTCGGGCTACCACGCGGCCAAGGATGAGCAGGGGAAGATGGAGGCCCGCATCCGCACCCTCGTCCTGCTGCTGCGCAACGCCGAGGTCGGCCATGCGCCGGAAAGCCGGGGCGTCGTCGAGCCGGGAACCGTGATCACGGCCACGATCGCCGGCGATGAGACCCGCTTCCTGATCGGCAGCCGCGAGATCGCCGGGGACAGCGACCTCGACGTCTTCAGCGAGCAGAGCCCGCTCGGCACCGCGATCATCGGCCTGGCCGTCGGAGCGACAACGTCGTACGTGACGCCCACCGGCAAGGAAATCGCCGTCGAGATCTTCCTCGTGGAGACCTGGACCGGCAACTAACAGCACCGATTCCCCGCTCGCGCCCCGCTTGGCTCCCGCCGTCGAATTCGTTGGCGGCACGGCACCGTCACGAGCGTCGCACCCACGACGCTCGATTCGTCGACGCTCGCCCGCTAGTCGATCTGCGGGTCGTATCCGGCCGCACGCAACACATCCACGACGAGCTGGCGGTGATCGGGCCCGCGAGTCTCGACGCTGACGTTGAGTTCGACCTCGCTGATCTGAAGCCCCACACCGTGCCGCGTGTGCAGAACCTCGATCACGTTGGCGTGCGCCTCGGCGAGCAGCTCCGAGATGCGGGCCAGCTGCCCGGGACGGTCGGGCAGCATGATGCGCAACGTGAGATAGCGGCCGGATGCCGAGAGACCATGGCTGATCACGCGCTGCATCAGCAGCGGGTCGATATTTCCCCCGCTGAGGATCGCGACCGTTGGGCCGGTCGCGGTGACCTTGCCCGCGAGGATCGCCGCCACGGCGACCGCGCCGGCCGGCTCGACCACGAGCTTGGCGCGCTCGAGCAGCACCAGGAGGGCACGAGCCGTGTCGTCCTCGGTGACGGTGACGACCTCATCGACGGCATCGCGCACGATCTCAAAATTGAGCATGCCCGGTTTGGCCACCGCGATGCCGTCGGCGATGGTCGGCATGATCTGGATCTCCAGCACCCGGCCGGCCTCGAGGGACGGGGGGTAGGCGGCCGCGTTGGCGGCCTGCACCCCGATCACCCGGATCTGGCGGCCGTCCCGGCGCGCGCGCTGCTTGAGCACGCTGGCGACACCGGAGATGAGGCCGCCGCCACCGATCGGAACGATCACGGTGGCGAGGTCGGGAACCTGATCGAGGATCTCCAGACCCACGGTGCCCTGGCCGGTGACGACATCCGCGTGGTCGAACGGGGGGATCAGGATGGCGCCGGTCTCGGCGGCCCACTCCGCGGCCGCGAGCAGCGGCTCGGCCACCGTATTGCCGCGCAGGATGACGTGCGCGCCGTAGTCGCGGGTTGCCTGCAGCTTGGGCAGGGCGACGCCCACGGGCATGAAGATCGTGGCCTGGATGCCGAGCTCCCGCGCCGCGAAGGCGACGCCCTGGGCGTGGTTGCCGGCCGAGGCGGCCACGACACCGCGGGTCTTCTCTTCGTTGGTGAGCTTGGACATCCGGTTGTACGCACCGCGGATCTTGTAGGACCCGGTGCGCTGCAGGTTCTCGCACTTGAGGAGGACCGGCGCGCCGAGGAGCTTCGAGAGGTAGCGGGACGTTTCCATCGGGGTGACGGCGGCGACCCGACCGACGACATCCCGGGCGGACTCGAAATCAGCCAGGGTCGGTCCGACGAGCGAGACATTAGTCATGGGAGGCACTTTTCTCGAGGCGGTATGCCGGTCGGCGGAAACCGGGGCGTTGCGGGACGGTCTGCCACAACGTGGAGGCGAAGACGGGTGCCGAGGCGACCTGCTCGGATCGCCACGCCCCGCTGTTGATGTAACTGATCATGACGTTGAGCACGGCAGCGATCGGCACGGCGAAGAGGGCGCCGGCGATGCCCGCGAGCAGGGCGCCGGCCGCCACCACGAGCACGACACCCAGTGGATGCACCTTGACCGCCGTACCCATGATCAGGGGCTGTAGCACGTGACCCTCGACCTGCTGCACCAGCAGCACAACGCCGAGCATCAGCAAGGCCACCACCCAGTCGTTGAAGATCAGGGCGATCACGACCGCCACGGCGCCCGTGGCCACGGCGCCGACGATGGGGATGAACGAGCCGAGAAAAACGAGCACGCCGATCGGGATGGCGAGCGGAACCCCCAGCAGTGCGGCCCCGACCCCGATGCCGATCGCGTCGATGGACGCCACCAGGATCTGCACCCTGGCGAAGTTCCCCAGCGTGGTCCAGCCGGCCACCCCCGCGCCGTCGATGGCCGCGCGCGCGCCCTGGGGAAACAGGCGCACGATCCAGGACCAGATGCCCTTGCCATCGATCAGGATGAACAGCAGGCTGAACAGCGCCAGAAGGAAACCCGTCACCAGGTGGCCGAGCGAGGACCCCACGGAGAGCGCCCCGGAAACGAAAACCTGGCTGTCCGCCTGAATGGCGTCCCAGGCCTGGCCGAGGAACGCGTTGAGCTCCGGTTCGGTCAGCTGCAGCGGCGACGCCAGGAGAACGGCCTTGAGGCTGTCGTAGGAGGCGGCGAGCCTGTCGTTCAGGCCGACCGTGCCGATGGCGATCTGCGTCACGGCCAACGTGACCAGTCCGCCGAGGATCGCGAAGGTATTGATCAGAGCGATCACGACCGCGAGAGCCTTGGGAAATCGATGTCGCACCAGGAATCCGACGAAGGGCACGAGCAGTGCCGACACCAGCACGGCCACGAGCAACGGGATGACGATCAACCGGAGCTGGATGACGATGAAGATGAAGACAGCAAGTGCGCCGGCGAGCGCGAGCAGGCGCCAGGACCAGGCGGCGGCGAGTCGAATGCCGGCCGGCAGGTTCTCGTCGACCCCGTAGCCGTGCGAGGGCGGGAGCTCGACCAGGAGCGGGGGTACGGTGCGGCGGCGGCCGAACACGCCGAAGAAGCCGCTGCGGGCGGGTTTTCCGTCGGTTTCCATCACGGACTCAGTCTAGGCAATCACACGTGCCGTCTCCGGTATGGGCCAAAGGTGCTCGCCGCCTCAGGCCCCGGACCGGTCACTATGCCCGAGACGGGAGTGGGTCGACCGAGACGGGCGCGCCCGTGAACCGCACCAGGACCCGGTCCCCGGCCGACGGATGCAGCCGCGCGCCGTGCTGCACGACGAGCGACGCTCCGTCGTCCAGGCGCACCCTCGTGCGCCGGAGCGAGCCGTGGAAGCTCGACGAGAGCACGACCCCCGGTGCCCCCGCAGCGCCGAATTCGAGGTCTTCCGGCCGCACGGAGACGGACACAGCGCCATCCGCCTGCGAGGGGTCGAGCAGCGGCAGAGAGGCACCGTGAACCCGCGCGAACCCGTGGCGCACCACGCCGACCAGTCGATTGCTGAGCCCCACGAACTCCGCGATGAATGACGAGGCCGGCCGGGTATAGAGCTCTTCCGGTGCTCCGACCTGCTCGATGGAACCCGCCCGCATCACGGCGACGCGGTCGGCCACGGCGAGCGCCTCGTCCTGGTCGTGCGTGACGAACAGGGTCGTGATGCCCAGTTCGGTCTGGATGCGCCGGATCTCCTCGCGCAGCACCACCCGAACCTGGGCGTCAAGGGCCGACAATGGCTCGTCGAGCAGGAGCACCCGAGGCTCGGTGACGAGGGCGCGCGCCAGCGCCACGCGTTGCTGCTGACCGCCGGAGAGCTGGTGCGCGAAGCGGTCGTAGTGGGCGTCGAGCCCGACCAGGGCGAGGGCCACGGCCGCGCGGGCGCGCCGTTCCTCGCCACGGACCTTCCGCATGCGCAGGCCGAACTCGACGTTCTCACCCGCGCTGAGGTGCGGGAACAGCGAGTAGGACTGGAACACCATGCCCAGGTCGCGCCGGCTCGTCGGCAGTGTCGACACGTCGGCTCCGTCGATCAGGATGCTTCCGGCATCCGTGGATTCGAGCCCGGCCAATACCCGCAGCGCGGTGGTCTTGCCGCTGCCGCTCGGGCCGAGCAGGGCGACGAACTCGCCCGCGTGCAGGGTGAGATCGAAGCCATCCAGGGCACGATGGCCGGTGAAGTCCTTCACCACGCCCGCGAAGCGCACCGAGGCACCCGCCGGGGCGTTCGCCGCCGGACGGTCCCGGTTCTCATTCTGGGTCCGAAGCTGGTTCTGGTTCATAGCTGACCTCCGGTGGTGGGCCGTCGCCGACTGCCGGTGCGAACCGTGCCGAGACGCCCGATGACGAGCAAGAGCAGGAATGCGAAGGTGAGTGCGAGCAGAGACAGGATGACGGCCGTGTAGGGGTCAGCCTTGCTCACGACAACGAGCGCAGTCTGCAGGGTGATGCGGTTGAGCAGGGAGGCGATCGTGAATTCGCCGAGCACGACTGCGACCGAGATGAACGCGCCGGCGAGGATGCCGCGGCGCAGGTTCGGAATCAGTACCCGCACGAGCACGCTCACCCAGCCCGCGCCGAGCGTGCGGGCCGCCTCACTGAGCGTGCGCACGTCGACGCCGTCGAGGTTCGTCTGGATGGCCCGGTAGGCGAACGGGAGCACCGTGATGCCGTAGGCGAAGGCGAGGGTCCACACACCGCTGCCCAGCAGGCGGCCGAGCACCGAGTACACCGGGGCCAGGCCGACCACAAGGACGATGGCCGGGATGCTGATGGGCAGAATGCAGACGAACTCCATCACGCGGCGCAGGCGGGGAAACCGCAGGTGCACCAGCAGCAGGGTCGGCACCAGCAGCAGGAGAACGATCGAAACGGTGCCCACGGCCAGCCCGACCGAGTTCCCGAGCGCGACGAGCACCGAACGGTACGGGCCGGCGAAGCCACCCTGGAACAGGGCCGTCCAACGGGAGAGGTCGTGGCCGCCGGCGAGGCCGCGGCGCAGGGTGAACTCGACCATGGCGACGATGGGGATGGCGAAGAGGAGGCCGATGCTGCCGAGGATGAGGCCGCGCGCCATCCGGGTGGGGGTGTGCGCCACCGCCTTCATCGCTGCCACCGCGCCGCCCGTGCCTGCAAGGCCGAGTAGCCGGACATGACGACGAACATCACCAGGATCATGCCGAGCGCCAACGCCCCGGCGAGATTCTCCCGGCCGAGCAGGGTTTCACTGGTCAGGGCCGAGCGGATCTGCAGCGGAACGATCTGCGATCCCTGGCTGGTGAGCGCGGCGGCGGTCGCATAGGAGGAGAACGCGTTGGCGAAGAGCAGCAGCAGGCTGCCGAGAAACGAGGGCGCCAGCACCGGGAACGCGATCCGGAACCAGTAGGTGGCCCGGTTGCCGCCGAGGGTTGCGTTGGCCTCGGCCCAGTGCGGGTTGAGCGCCTGCAGGGCGGGCAGGAAGGTGATGATCATCAGGGGAACTTGAAAGTAGATGTAGGGCAGCACGAGGCCGGGAAGTTCGTAGAGCCATACCCCGTCGGCGAAGATGTCGACACCGAAGGTGTCGCGCAGGATCACGGTGACCAGACCCTGGATGCCGATGGTCGCCACGAACGCGAAGGCCAGCATGACGCCGCCGAACTGGGCGAGCACGCCGCTGAGGGAGTCCACGACGGCGCGGAGGGGGCCGTTCTCGCGCGCGCCGAGCAAGCCGTAGCAGGCAAGGGCACCGACGACCGCACCCACAACGGCGGTGAGTGCCGACAGTCCGAATGACGCGGCGAAGGCGTCTCTCACGACCGGGGTGCCCAGCGCGGCCACAGTCTCGAGAGTGAACACCCCGGACTCGTCGACGAAGCCGCTTCCGACGGCGATCAGGGTAGGAACAAGCAGGAAGAGCACCACATATGCCGCGAACGGCAGCAGCCCGAAGGCTGCCGCCGTGCCGCGCCGGCTACCGGACAGCTGCGGCCCACTTGGCGGCGAGGAGCGCGGCTCCCGCGGCGCTCTCCGCCTCGGAGGGGACGACCGTCTCGGCCGGGGCCGCCGGGAGTGCGGCGAAGAGCGCGGCGTCGATGGTGCCGGCCGCGGCCATCGCCTCGGCGCGAACGGGGCGGGCGCCGCCGGCGAGCCAGAGGTTCTGGCCCTCGTCGCTGTAGAGAAATTCCTGCCAGAGCCTGGCTGCGGCCGGGTTCGGGGCATCCTTGTTCACGGCCTGGTTGTAGTAGCCGGCATAACCGGTTCCCGGGAAGACGACGACCTCCCAGTTGCGCTCGCCGGCCAGACTGGTTCCGTAGCCCACGTTGAGGTAGTCCCAGTCGAAGACCACCGGGGTCTCACCCGACGCGATGGTCGCCGACGTCGGGTCGATCTTGACGAAGTTGCCGGCCTGGTTGAGCTCGTCGAAGAAGTCGATGCCGGCCTGGAAGTCGCCCACCTCGCTCCCGCTCTGCACGGTGGCCAGCCCGACGGCGGCGAACGCAGCCCCGGCCTGTGTCGGGTCGCCGTTGATCGCGACCTTGCCCGTGTACTCGGCGCCGAGCAGGTCACGCAGCTCGGTCGGCGCGGGAACGGCGTCGGGGTCGTAGCCGACCGCCAGGTAACCGCCGTAGTCGCCCGTGTACAGCCCGGAGGCCTCCTTGAGCGCATCCGGGATTTCGTCCCAGGCCGCCACCTGGTAGGGCGCGAAGCGATCGGTGCTGGACAGCGCCACCGCGAGGCCCAGGTCGAACACGTCGGGGGCGGTGTCCTGCCCGGCGAGGTTGTCCGCGGCCAGGATCTCCTCGGCGCTGGACGCGTCCGGCGAGGCCTCGGTGATGGTGATTTCCGGGTACTTCTCGGAAAATGCGTCAAGCACGGCGCCGTAGTTGGCCCAGTCCCGCGGCAGGGCGATCACGTTCAGAGCGCCTTCGGCCCGGGCCGCGTCCTCGAGGGCGGCCAGGTCGCCGAAGGCGGAGAGGCTGGTCGCGGAGGCGGCATCGACCCCCGTGGGTCCGGAACCGGCATCCGCGGCACCGGAGCAGGCGGACAGGCTCAGGGCGAGGGCGGTGGCCGCGGCCGCGGCCAGGATGCGCGTGGTGAACAAGATTCCTCCATCGGACCCGTGGCGGCCGCCGCGCGAAAACGCGGACGTGTGGAGCCGGGTAGCCGGTCAAGGCGAGGTTAGGAGCGGCCGTCGACCGTGAGGGGGTGCGCCGCTGAACATCGGGTGAATGCCGTCTGAAGCGTGCCACTAGGGTCGGAGAGTGGTGCAGACGATCTCCCCAGCCCTTGCCCGCCGGATCGCGCTCGGCGCGCAGGGCTTCGGCCGCCCGCCGACAGTGACGCCGGGCATCCGTCAGCTGGATGCCCTGGTGAACCGGCTCGGGCTGCTGCAGATCGACTCCGTGAACGTGTTCGAGCGCAGCCACTATATGCCGGCGTTCAGCCGACTCGGCGCCTACGACAAGGCGCAGCTGGACCGACTGACCTCGGGCCGCGAATCCCGGTTCACCGAGTACTGGGCGCACGAGGCGTCGTTCCTGCCGCGCGACGCCTGGCCGCTCTTCGGCTGGCGGATGCGCGAATTCCGGACCCGGTCGGCAACCGAGGCGTGGGCGCAGGGCAACCGGCCGATGCTCGACTGGCTGCTCGCCGAGCTTGCCGCCAACGGTCCCCTGCGCGCGAGCGCCATCGAGCACGACGCGAACCGCCGCAGCGGCCCGTGGTGGGGCTGGTCGGACGTGAAGACCGGGTTGGAGACCCTGTTCCGCTGGGGCGACGTGGCGATCTCGGGCCGGGAACGGTTCGAACGGGTCTACGGGCTGCCGGAGCAGGTGTTCCCGCGGGAGTTGCGGGAGCGAACGGTCGGCCGGGACGACGCGCACCGCGAGCTGGTGAGTCGCTCGGCGCGGGCGCACGGAATCGGTACGGGGAAGGACTTCGCCGACTACTTCCGGTTGCGCGGCCCGGCGACCCTGGCGGCCATCCACGACCTCGAGGATGCCGGCGAGCTCATCCCGGTCGAGGTGCCGGGCTGGGGTGCGGGCGGCGCACCGGGGGGCGCCTGGCTGCACCGCGACGCGCGGCTCCCCCGCCGGGTGGATGCCGCGGCCCTGCTGTCGCCGTTCGACCCGGTCGTCTGGGAACGGGCGCGCGCGTTGCGCCTGTTCGGATTCCACTACCGGATCGAGATCTACACGCCCGAACCGAAGCGGGTGTTCGGTTACTACTGCCTGCCCGTGCTGCTCGGCGACACGATCGTGGGCCGGGTCGACCTGAAGAACGACCGGCAGGCGCAGGTGCTGCGGGTGCGCGCGGCCTGGGCGGAGCCCGGCGCGCCATCGGACACGGCCGGACGCCTCGCAGCTGTTCTCAAGGAGGCCGCCGCCTGGCAGGGCCTGCCGCAGATCGAGGTGGAATCGCGCGGCAACCTCGCCGAGGCGTTGGCCGCCGAGCTGCGTTAGCGGCCGTCGAGGATGGTCAGAACTTGCGGCCCATCGTGTGCAGGCGCTCGACGCGCTCGGCGATCGGCGGGTGCGTGGCGAAGAGCTTGTCCATCACGCCGGGCTTGAGCGGGTCGGCGATCCAGAGGTGGGCCATCGAGGTATTCTGCTTCTTCATCGGGCGCCCGAAGGCCTCGAGCTTGCCGAGTGCGCTGGCCAGGGCGTCCGGATGCCGCGTGGTCAGGGCGGCCGTCGCATCCGCCAGGTATTCGCGCTGCCTCGACACCGCAAGCTGCACGATCGTGGCGATCAGGGGCGCCACGAGCATGGCGACGAGACCGACCACCATGATGACGGGGCTGCCATTGTTTTTGCTGTTCCGGCCAAAGAACGCCATTCGAAGGAAGATGTCCGAGATGAACCCGACGGCGACGACGAGGCCGAACACGACCATTGACAGGCGGATGTCGTAGTTGCGCACGTGGCCGAGCTCGTGCGCCATGACGCCCTCGAGCTCGGAGTCGGTCATGATCTCCAGCAGGCCGGTGGTGGCCGCGACGATCGCGTGTTCCGGGTCGCGCCCGGTGGCGAAGGCGTTCGGCGCCGGGTCGTTGATGACATAGATCGCGGGCATCGGCGTGCCGGTGGTGATTGAGAGGTTCTCGACGATGTTCCAGAGCCTCGGATTCTCCGATTGACTGGTGATGCGGATGCCGCCGCTCATCGCGATCGCCTGGCGACCGGCCACGAAGTACTGCACCACGGCGTACCCCGTGGCGAAGACGACCGTGAAAATCAGGATGCTGTAGTCACCGGGCGTGCTGTAGACCGCGTTGGCGAGCCAGCCGAGACCCGCGATGATGGCGATGAACAGGATGATGATGAAGACGGTGTTGCGCTTGTTGCGCGCAATAGCGCTGTACATGGCAGCCGTCCGCTAGAACTGAACGCGAGGCGGCTCCGCGATGGCGGCGGAGTCGGACACCTCGAAAAAGTCTCGCTGGGTGAACCCGAGGTTGCGGGCGATGAGGTTGTTGGGGAAGACCTGGATCTTCGTGTTCAATTCCCGAACGCCGCCGTTGAAGAACCGGCGTGAGGCCTGGATTTTGTCCTCCGTGTCGACGAGCTCGCCCTGCAACTGCAGGTAGTTCTGGCTGGCCTGCAGCTGCGGGTACGCCTCCGCTACGGCGAAGATGCTGCGCAGCGCGGTCTGCATGTGGTTCTCGGCGGCGGCGGCCTCGGCCGGACCCTGCGCGTTGAGCGACTCGGCCCGTGCCTTCGTGACGTTCTCGAAAACGGCCCGCTCGTGTGCCGCGTAGCCCTTGACCGTCTCGATCAGGTTCGGGATCAGGTCGGCCCGGCGCTTCATCTGAACGGTGATATCACTCCATGCCTCGTCCACGCGCACTTTGAGGGTGACGAGGGAGTTGTACGTGGCCCAGAGGTAAATCCCAATGATGACGACGAGTGCAACAACGATGAGGACCGGGATGAGCCATTCCATGGCAGCTTCTCCTTGAGGTGAGGCGGGGCGGGCAAGCAGGCCGCGGCGGCGTTTTTTACGACGCACGCACCATCATAACCGCGGGCCCTGGGGCTCACATGCGCTTCCCGACACACTCCAAGAAACGCGGCGATGACCGGCCCCACGCGACCGTCAGCGGGCGGAGAGCACCGTCTGCAGCCAGCGGTAGGAGGACTTGGGGGTGCGGGTGCGGGTGCCGCTCTGGAAGTCGACGTGCACGAGGCCGAACCGTTGGGTGTAGCCGGCCGTCCATTCGAAGCTGTCCAGCAGGGACCAGACCAGGTAGCCCTGCAGGGTGACCCCGTCGGCGATCCCGCCGGGGGCCGCCGCGGCGAGCGCCGCCGTGATGTGCTCGGCCAGGTAGTCGATCCGGGCCGGATCGTGCACGGCACCCCACGTGTCGGCGGCGTCGGGGAAGCTCGCTCCCCCGGCCGTGATGCAGACGGGCGGCAGGTTCTCCGCGTAGCGGTCGCGCAGTTCGCCGAGGGCCACACCGAGGTATTCGGGCGCGATGGCCGTGCCGGCGTTGGTCACGGGGAACTCGCGAAACGGGGTGACGTGGAAGGGAAAGGCCACGGGCTTCTCCGCCGGCCCGCTGGGCGGAGGCCCGTTCGGGGTCTTCGGGGCAGCGGCGCCGGCCTTGATCCGGCTCGGCTGGGAGTAACCCAGCCCGTAGAAGTCGAGCGGCTGGTGGATGGTGCGCAGGTCGTCCGGGTCGGTTTCCAGCAGCATCCGCATCGGCACCTGGTAGGGCTCCGGCGGTTCCGGGTAGCGGCCGAGCAGCACCGCGTCGGCGTAGACGCGATTGTGCAGCACGTCGAAGAGCGCGGCGGCGACCTCGTCGGCTTCGCGGCCGCTGGCGGCTTGCACGGGCGAGTGCACGTTGGAAATCCCGATCCGGCCGCGCACATCGGCGGCGCGCAGCCCCTGCACGGCGAGTCCGTGAGCAAGCAACTGGTGGTGCGCCGCCGGCAGGGCACCGAAGAGCCGGGCCTCCCCCGGGGCATCCGTTCCGAGGGCGTAGCCGTTGAGGGTCACCGTTGCGGGGTCGTTCAGGGTCAGCCAGGAGTCGATCCGGTCCCCGAACACCTCGCCGACCTGGTGGGCGTAGTCGCCGAACCGCATCGCGGTGTCTCGGTTCAGCCAGCCGCCGCGCAACCGCACCGGGGTGTCCCAGTGGAACAGGGTCGCCATCGGGCTGATCCCCGCGACCAGGAGCCCGTCGAGCAGCCGGTCGTAGAAGGCCAGGCCGGCCCGGCTGAGCGAGCCGCGGCCATCGGGCTGCAGCCGGGACCAGGCCAGGGAGAACCGATAGACGTCGACGCCCAGTTCGCGGAGCAGCGTGACGTCCTCGTCGAGCCGATTGAAGTGATCGGTCGAAACGGATGCGTTGGAGCCGTCACGGATGCGCCCGGCGGTGGCCGTGAACGGGTCCCAGCTCGACTCCCCGCGACCGCCGTCCCGGGCGCCACCCTCGATTTGGAACGCGGAGGTTGCCACGCCCAGGGTGAAGCCGTCGGGCAGCCGGTCGCCCAGTTCCCCCGCCCGGTGTTCCCAGGCGCGGGCGGCGGGGGTGTTGCTGTTGCTCATCGACCCAAAACTCTTTCCAGATAGCTGTTGCTGAAGCGGCGCTCCGGGTCAAGCCTGTCACGCACCGAAAGGAAGTCGTCGAAGTGCGGATAGTCGGTGCGGAGGGACGCCGCGTCCTGGTCGTGCATCTTGCCCCAGTGCGGACGCCCGCCGTGCGCGCGCATGATGGCCTCGACCGCCTGGAAATACGCCGCCGGGTCCTCCCGGTAGTACCGGTGCACGGCGATGTAGCCGGTCTCTCGGCCCGCGGCGGTGGACAGCCAGACGTCGTCGGCGGCGGCCGAGCGCACCTCGATCGGGAACGAGATGCGCCAACCCCGCGCCTCGATCAGCGCCCGCACCTCCCGCAGCGCGGCCGGTACCCGGACGCGCGGCACGGCATATTCCATTTCTTGAAAACGCACCGTGCGGTTCGTCAGGAACACGTGGTGCGAGACATCCGTGAATTCGCGTCTGCCGGTCAAGCGGGCGGCGAGTCGGTTGAATCCGGGGACTGTCGCCGGCGCCACGGCGCCCAGGGCGCAAATGCCGCGGTAGACCCCGTTCGCGAGCAGTTCGTCGTCGACGAAGCGGGCGACCTTGCCGAGCGGCGACCGGCCGGACTCCAGGGGCAGCCGGGTGTTGGTCTTGGTCAGGGCGGTCTCGGTGTGCGGGAACCAGAAGAACTCGTAGTGATCGCTGTGGTCGGTCCGGTCGAGGTAGTGCTCCAGGACCTCCGCGAGCGGCTCGGCCGCCTCCACCGCGTGCAGCAGGAACGCGGGCACGCACTGCAGGGTCACGTCCACCACGATTCCGAGCGCGCCGAGACCGAGCCGGGTCGCGGGCAGCAGCTCCGGGTTCTCCGTGGCGCTCACGCGCAGCAGGCTGCCGTCACCGACTACCAGGGTCAGCGCCACGATCTGGGTGGCCAGACCGCCGTACCGGCCGCCCGTGCCGTGCGTCCCGGTGGACGTGGCGCCGGAAATCGTCTGCCGGTCCACGTCGCCCAGGTTCGGCAGGGCCAGACCGTAGGGCCGCAGCAGCCGGGGCAGTTCGAACAGTCGGGTGCCCGCGGCCAGAGTGACCTGCCCGGCCACGGTGTCCACACCGATCAGCCCGGCGAGGTCAAACAGGTCAAGCTGCACCCCGGGCGCGAGCGCGATGCCCGAGAAGCTGTGCCCGGAGCCCACGGCCTTGACCCGAAGGCCCACCGCCCCGGCCGCCACCACGGCGCGCTGCACGGCGGCGACGCTCGACGGCCGCTCCACGCGCACCGGAGTCACCGCCTGGTTCCGGGCCCAGTTGCGCCACACCGCTCCGCTCGCACTCACAGAAAGGCCTTCCCCTCACCCCGGTAGGTCGGCAGGATGTCGACCACCTTTCCATTCTCGACCAGCGCGAACTCGTTCACGTGCTCGCTCAACTCCCCCGACTTGGTGTGCCGCGCCCAGACGCGGTCACCGACGCGGAGCCGGGCCGCACCCACACCGGTGAGCGGGGTCTGCACCTCACCGGCCATCTCCCGCGGCACCAGACCGAGGCCCTCCGGCCAGACCACGCGGGGCAGCCGGTCGGCCCCGGGCACGCCGGACGCGATCCAGCCGCCGCCGAGCAGCACGGCCGTGGCGGGGCGGGGCTTCCGCACCACCGTGAGGGCGACCGCGGCCGCAGGCGCGGGCCGGAAGCTCGCGAAATTGTCGAAGAGGTGGCCGCCGAAGAAGCCGCTGCCGACGGCAATGTCGGTGACGGATGCGTCGGCGCGCGTGCTCTCGACCGAGCCGGTTCCGCCCCCGTTCACGAACTCGAGGGGCGCGACCTCCCGCACCGCGGCGACGGCCGCGCTGCGCCGCTCCCTGAGCTCGCCAATGGACCGGCGCCGCACCCAGCGGGTGACCAGGCCCCGGATCGGTTTCCCGGCCGACCTGTCGCCGATCCCCGCCACCTGCGCCTCATAGGACATCACGCCGACGAGAACGAAGCCGGGGCGGGCGACGATGTCCTCAGCGAGCCGGCGGGCCTCGCCGGGGGTGTGCACGGGTGAACGCCAGACGCCCAGGTGGCCGAGCACGGGGGCGTCCCAGGCCGCGTCGAGTTCAAGGCAGACCCGGATCGGGGTCCGTCTGCCGGGCGGAAGCACGGCATCGATGAAGTCGAGGTGCGCGATCGAGTCGACCATCAGGGTGACCGCCCCGGCCAGCTCGGGCGAGCGGCCCAACGTGCGGATCGCGGACCGGTCGGCCGTGGGGTAGCCGACGACGACATCCGTCACCGTCTCAGCCAGCCAGAGCGCCTCCGCCAGGGTGTAGGCCAGCACACCCCGATAGCCGGGCATGGCCAGGATGGCCTCAAGCACGCCGCGCACCCGAATCGACTTCGACGCGACCCGGAGGGAGGTGCCGGCCGCGCGGTCCAGCAGGTCGTGCGCGTTGTGGCGCAGGGCACCCAGGTGCAGGGCGGCGACGGGGGCGTCCAGGTGCGCCGTCGCGGCCGTGAGCTCAGGCCAGAACAGCCCCGGCGTCTGCCACGGCCGGCCCGTGGGGCGGTGGGAGAGGTCGAGCATCAGCGCACCGCCTTCAGTAGCCGGGACCGAGGATACCCGGCGCGGTGACCCAGCCACAGCCGCCCCGTGCTCTTGCGCGGGGAAGCAGCAGCACGGATGTTCCAGCGCCAGTATGCCCTATGGCCCCCGCCGATCACGAATGGGTGTCGTCGCCGTCTAATTGGGTGTCGCACGTTGACTTTCGCGGCGCTGGCCCGTGAAATGGTCACAGGGGGAATCATGTTCGGGACACGTATGGCCGGTTCGGGCGGAACGCCCGGGCGTCGTCGTCGACGGTGGATGCCCGGCCCCCTGCCTCTGTTCGTCGCCCTGGTCGGCCTGCTTCTCCTCGGCGTACCGGGCGCGGCGTTCGCCGAACCGGCTGCCGCAGCCACGCCGACTCCCACGCCGACTCCCACAAGCGAGCGGGACGCCACGGCGGCGCCGGCGAACGCGCCGGCCATCGTCGGCCCACCGCCGGGCAGTTTCGTGGGCAGCGGAACCACCACCGTCTCCGGCACGGGCGAAGCCGGCCGGGAGATCCAGTTGCTCTCCCCCGTCGACGGTCAGGACCCGCTCTGCTTCGCCGTGGTCGACGGAGCCGGCCAGTGGAGTTGCGCCGCGGTTTCCCTGCCGAGCGGGCCATCCGTGCCGCTTCGCGTCGTCGTCACCGGAGCCGCCGACCTGACCGACGAGCACACGATCGCCGTGTTGTCCGCCCCCCGGGTGACGGGCGGTCCCACCGGTGGGAGCCTGACCAACGGCACGGTGCGCGGCACCGGCTATCCGGGGGCCTCCGTCGTCGTCACGGTGAGCGACGGCCCGCGCTGCACGGCCACCGCCGACGCCTCCGGCAACTGGTCGTGCACGTTCGCCGACGGCCTCGCCGGCGGGCAGGCCGAGGTCTCGGCCAGCCAGCAGACGAGCTACAGCAATCCCTCATGGTCCAATTCGAGCGCACCGGTCGACCTCGTCTTCGACCTCGACCGTCCGGGGCCGCCCACGCTGACCACGCCGGTGAGCGGCGCCCAGCTGCCGCTCACCGACGCCGGGTACACGGGAACCGGTGAAGAGGGTGCGACCGTGACCGTCTTCGCCGGGTCATATTCGGTCTGCAGCGCCGTCGTGGCATCCGGGTCGTGGAGTTGCTCGGCGGGCGGAGTCGCTGCCGGTACCTTCCGGGTGATCGCGGTGCAACTCGACCTGGCCGGCAACCTCGGCCCGGGCAGCCCCGGGGTGGACGTGCGCTACGGCGTCCCCACCCCTGCCCCCTCCGGCTCGACCGGCCCCGAGGCGACCGCCCCGTCCGCCGACGCCCCCGCCGCCCCACCGCCGGCCGAGGAGTCCGCACCGGCGGAAGCCCCGCCCGGCCCTGCAGCCCCGGCCTCGCCGGCACCGCAGGCGGACCGTCCGGCCGTGGCCCTGGCCACACCGCTGCCGGGCGGCTGGAACGACCCCACCCGGTTCGCCACGGCCGTGCTGCCACCGTGGTCGACCCCCGACCTCTCCTGGTTCCAGGCGGCGTTGCTGGCGCTCGGCGCCCTCCTGCTGTTATGCATCCCCGCGCGCCTCCTCGCCGGGACCGTGTTCCGGGCCACGGACGGCCGCCCACTCTGGCAGAGCATGCCGATCGCGGGCCGCAACCGGTCCCGCGAGGAATTCGAGACCGTTCCCGAACTACCTCTGAACCGGTGGCTGGTGGCCGGCGCCGCCGTGCTGGCCGCGGCCACCCTCGTCATGCTGTCCGGACCGGTCACCAGCCAGCCAGCCTACCTGCGGCTGCTCCTCGCCGTGGCGCTGGCCCTCCTCATCGTCAACGCGGTCGGAGCGCTCGTTCCGCTCTGGTGGAGCTCCCGCGTGTGGCGGACGAAGGCGTCCGTGACCTTCCTGCCCCGTTACCTGCTACTGGTCGCCCTGACCGCGTTGGCCTCCCGGGCTTTCGACGTTCACCCGGCGCTCGTCTTCGGGCTGCTCGGCAGCGTCACCGTGGCCCCCGAGGTGCTGACGCCGAGGCGCGGCCCACTCGCCGCCGTTCGGGCCGGCAGCCTGATCGGGCTGGCCGTGGTCGGCTGGCTGACGCTGGGCCTGCTGCCGGACGCGGACGGCTTCCTCAGCGCGCTGGCGGCCGAGATCATCAACAGTGTGGTGCTGGCCGCGATCGGTTCGGCAGCGCTGGTGCTGATCCCGATCGGACGCACCAGCGGACGGAGCATCCTCGCCTGGTCACCGCCGATCTGGGCGTGCCTGACCGTGCTCGCCTTCACGATCATGTTCGGAGTGCTGTCCCCGGCGGTGGAACTCTGGCACGAAGGTGGCAGCCTTAGCCTGTGGTGGGTGGCAGGCACTCTGTTCGCCGCCGTCAGCATCGGGGCCTGGGCCTGGCAGCGGTTCGTCACGCCCGCCCGAGTCTGAGCCTCGGCCACCTCGATGATTCCGCCGAGAGGGCGCGGGATCAGGCCCGCCGAGAGGTCGCACGGCCGGTCAGGCCCGACGGATCAGGCCGGCCTGCCGGCCGGCCGCGACGGCCGCCGTGCGTGAGGACACCCCGAGCTTCGGGTAGATGTGTGGCTGCCTGCTGCTCATGGTGGCGCTGCTGTTCGGCGTCTCGGCGCTGGCCGTCGGCGCATTCTTCACGGTCTGGAGCATTTAGAGGCACGCCCGCCTGCTCGCCGTGACGTCCACCCTGGTCGACGGCACCCTGACGACGAGCCGCCACAGCGTCACAGCGTCACGGCGCGTCCGCGGCGCACGCTATCGTCGAGAGCGTGCGCCTCGGAGTCCTTGATGTCGGTTCGAACACCGTCCACCTGCTGGTCGTCGACGCGCACGCAGGCGCCCAACCGGTGCCGATGGCCTCCGACAAGGCCGTGCTGCGCCTGATGCGCTACCTCACCCCCGAGGGCGCCATCACCGACGAGGGGTGCACCGCCGTGCTCGAGTCGGTGCGGAACGCGGCCGAGGTGGCCCGCCACCACCACGTCGACGACCTCCTGCCGTTCGCCACCTCCGCACTGCGTGAGGCCGTGAACGGGCCCGAACTGCTCGCCCGGGTCGAACGGGAAACCGGGGTCGCCCTGCAGGTCCTGTCCGGCGAGGACGAGGCCCGACTGACGTTCCTGGCCGTGCGGCGCTGGTACGGCTGGTCCGCCAGGGACATCCTGCTCTTCGACATCGGGGGCGGCTCCCTGGAGATCGCCGCCGGCGCGAACGAGGTGCCCGCGGTCGCGCTGTCGCTGCCGCTGGGTGCCGGCCGTTCCACCATCGGCTTCCTGCACAACGACCCGCCGCTGCCCGCGCAGGTCTCCGCCCTCCGCGAGCACGCCGCCGCCGTGCTCGCGGAAGCCCTGGTGGCGTTCGAGGGGCTCCCGGCGCCGCACCACGTCGTCGGTTCGTCCAAGACCATCCGCTCCCTGGCGAAACTGGCCGGCTCCACCACGGACGGTTTCGGGTCGGGCGAGCGGATGCAGCTGAGCCGCTCGCAGCTGAGCGACTGGGTCCCCCGACTGGCTCGGATCCCGGCTGAGGCGCGCCCGGCGCTGCCCGGCATCACCGCCGACCGCACCTTCCAGATCGTGGCCGGTGGCATTGTGCTCCACGCGGCGATGGCCGCGTTCGGGGTGACCGAGCTGGAAGTGTCGCCGTGGGCGCTCCGCGAGGGCATCATCCTGAGGTATCTGGACCACCTGGAGTAGCTGCCCCTGACCCATTCGACGGAGATTCTGCCGAGAATGGCGCGAAACGGGCTCCGAGGCCAAAATCTCCGTCGAATTGGTTCCGCACTCGGCCGTCTGAGCTCCAACCGGGTGGCGCCGAGGGAGCGCTCTGGTCGGCGCGGCGCCTTCGCCGTGGTGATCACTTCCAGAAGAAGAAGCGGCTGATGTCCCACGTTGCGTGCAGAATGCCCCTGACACCGTTCTCACGTCGGGGAATGGCACGTGGCAGGAGGAATCGGCCGATTCACTCGCAGAGGGTAGCGCCACGAACCGGGCCGGACAGGCTGCCGCACAGGTCGAACGACGAGGCTCCGATGCTGCCGCCCGGACGGCGGGCGTCGGGCTGTGACGCTGTGACGTACCGTGTGGTGCCCCCGCTGGGGGTCGAACCCAGACTGTGACGATTTTAAGTCGTCTGCCTCTGCCATTGGGCTACGGGGGCGCGCCCGGTGAACCGAACGCCTCAAGCGTAGGGGCTGCGGGCGTCTTCGGTTTCTCCCGGTGACGCCCGCAGACGCTATTACTTGACGGGTGCGGTCGCCGCGGCCTTCTCGGTCGTCCCTGCCGAAGCGACTTCCGCAGCCTTGTCGGCCGCGGTCTTTCGCGGGGCCCGGGGTGCGCGCGCCGTTGCCTTGGCGGCGGGACCCGTGCCGGGCGCGGCTACGGTGGCCGCTGCCTTGGCCGATGCGGCGACGGTCACCGGAGCCTTGGCCGGAGCGGCAGAATCCACGACCGGCTTGGGCCGCGAGGCAAACTCCACGAACGTGGCCCGCGGATGCTGCACCGCGGCCAGCGAGACGATGTCGCGACCGAGGAAGAAGTTGTTCATCCAGCCCCAGACGATGCGCAGCTTGCGCTCCCAGCTGGGCATGGCCAGGCCGTGGTAGCCGCGGTGGGCAAACCAGGCCGGCAGACCCGTGATGGCGATCTTGCCGGACTGGAAGACACCGGAACCGATGCCGAGGCCGGCGACGGCACCCAGGTTCTTGTGCAGGTATTCCTTGGGAGTCTCGCCGCGCAGCACCGCGACGATGTTCTTCGCGAGGAGCTTGCCCTGGCGCACCGCGTGCTGAGCGTTGGGCACGCAGAAGCCGCCCACGCCCCCGCCGCTCAGGTCGGGGACGGCGGTGATATCGCCGGCGCCCCAAGCGTCGGCGATGATCTCGTCTTCGGTTCCGACGCGCAGGTCGGGGCGCACCTGCAGGCGTCCACGATCTTCGATCGGCAGGTCGGTGTGGCGCACGATGGCCGGGTTAGCCATGACTCCGGCTGTCCAGACAATCAGATCGGTCTCGAAGCTCTCGCCGGTGGACAGTTCGACCTTGCCGTCGACCGAGCTGGTCAGCTGCGTGTTCAGGTGGATTTGCGCGCCGCGTTCGTCGAGGTGCTTGATGACCCAGAGGCTGGTCGGCAGCGAGACCTCGGGCATGATGCGCCCCATCGCCTCGATCAGGTGGAAATGGGTGTCGTCGAACCCGATCTGCGGGTAGGACTTCAGCAGCGATGACGCGAAGGAACGCAGCTCTGCGAACACCTCGATGCCGGCGAAGCCCCCGCCGATGACGACGAAGGTGAGCAGGCGGTCGCGCTCGGGGCCGGCCGGAAGTTGGGCAGCCTTGTCGAAGTTGGTGAGCACGCGGTCACGGATGGCGACGGCTTCCTCAATGGTCTTCAGACCGATGGCCTGGTCCGCGACGCCCGGGATCGGGAACGTGCGCGACACGGCGCCGGCTGTCACCGCGACGACGTCATAGACGAATTCGTAGGGCTCGCCACTGGGCGGGGTGATGGTCGCGGTTTTCGTGGCGTGGTCGATGTGGGTGACCTTGGCCGTCACGACGTTGGTCTTCTTGAGGTGACGACGGTGCGCGACTGCGGCGTGGCGCCCCTCGATAGATCCGGCTGCGACCTCCGGCAGGAACGGCTGGTAGGTCATATACGGCAGAGGGTCGACCATGGTGACCTCGGCCTCGCCGGCGCGAAGCCATTTCTCCAGCTTCCACGCGGTGTAGAACCCGGCGTAGCCGCCACCGACAATAAGAATTTTGGGCACTATGAAAGTCCTCCTACATGATTTGGCTGCACGAAAACTTACCGTTTTGACCGGATTCGCTTGATGTGCCGAGTGGCCCCGGTGCCGAGCAGCGTTAACAGAGTACCAAACCCGACCAGGACGAGGAGCGGCACCGTGACATACCTCAGCGTGAGCGGGCTGGGCAACCATGCCGCGACGACGCTGGGGGCAGGCAACGCCGGGTCTTCCTTCGGCGCGACCGGCACCTGCGTGGCGGTCTGCGGCGTGGGCTCGACCTCGGTGTCCGCCCGCCGGTGTACCCGGATCCACTCCTCCAGCAGGGCGGCCGGTTCCGGGCTCGTGGATGCCGGCACGACCGCAGTGACCGCCGCCGCGGCATCGATCAGACCGTTGCCGTAGATCGGGCTGGGCACGACCCGCCCGTTCGGGTCGGCAGTTTCGATGACCCGGTTCATCACCTCCGCAGCATCGAGACGGGGATAGGCGGCGCGCACCAGGGCGACCAGGCCCGACACGATGGGCGCGGCCGCGCTGGTGCCGTTCCACTGCACGTAGCCGCCGCCCGGAACGACGCCCACGAGTTGCTCGCTGGGCGCGGCCACCGAGATCGTGATGCCCTGCGAGGACGCGTCGAAGCTGGCGCCCTTGTTGCGGTCGACACCGGCGACCGTCAGCACCCCAGGGATGGTGGCCGGGGCTCCGACCTCGGTGGTGCCGCTGCCTCGGTTCCCGGCGGCGGCCACGACCACGACGTCGTTCTCGAACGCGTAGAGGAAGGCGTCGTCCCAGCTCGGCGGCCAGTCCAAGGTGTTGCGGGTGAGGGACATATTAATGACGTCCGCGCCGTTGTCGACGGCCCAGCGGATGCCCTCGGCGATCTGGTCGTCGTTGCTGAGGGTGGCGTCGCTGGTGCCGAAGGCCACCGAGACGGCCAGGATCGACGCCTCGGGAGCCACTCCCAGCACGCCGGACCCCTCACCCGTGCCGCGGCCGGCCAGCAGGGATGCCACCAGAGTTCCGTGCTCGCTGCCTTCTCCGACGGGCGTCTGCCCGTTGGCGGAGCCGAGCCCGGAGACATCCGTTCCGCCGACGACCGCACCGGTGAGGTCGGCGACGCCGGCGACTCCCGTGTCGATGACGGCCACCGTCACACCCGCACCACGGGTCGTATTCCAGGCCTGGGTGAATCCGTAGTCGTTGAGCCAGTACTCAAGGTCACGCACCTGCGTGTTCTCCGCGAAGGCCGGCGCGGTCGGTGCAACGAAAGCCCCGCCCAGCGCCATGGTCAGGCCCAGGGCGACGCCCGCGCCGATCCGACGCCAGGCGGAGCGGGTCACTCGTCGGCCGTGGTGTAGTCGAGGCACTCGCAGACGGCGGGCGTCCAGGCTGCCCGGGCGAGGGCCAGATCACCGATCGGGTTCACTCCGGGACCTGCGGCCAGAGAGTGCGCGGCCAGCGCGTGCAGGCATTTCACGCGTTCGGGCATGCCGCCGGAGGAGATGCCGACGATTTCCGGAACCGTGCCCAGGATCTCCCGGTCGGCGAGGAAACCCTCATGCGCACGCCGGTAGCGGGCACGCACCTGCTCGTCGTCGGCCAGCAACTGGTTGTACTCGTTCATCACCTGGGTGGCCTCAAGGAACGACAGCGCGGCGGTCGCCGCGGGGTGCGTCAGGTAATACAACGTGGGGAAGGGGGTGCCGTCGGCAAGGCGCGGCGCCGTCGCCACCACGGTCGGGGCGCCGCAAACGCAGCGCGCGGCGATGCCCACGACGTTGCGGGCCGGGCGTCCCAGCTGAGCCGAGACGATAGTGATGTCGTCCTCGGTGACCGAAGCGAAGGGAGGCCGGGTCATTTCGCGGCCTCGGGAGCCAGACCGGCCGTCATTACGGAGGCGAACATGGAGGAGAGCCAATCGACGTTGGTGGTTTGGATGGTGGGGGTGGCGACCGGTGCGGCCGCGTCACCCGCGACGGGCAGGGCCAGATCGTTGATCACGAGGAAGCTCACGTCGCCGGGAAGCACATAGGACAGTCGGTCCCTGGCCTGCGTGGTGACGTAGGTGCGGTCGTTCCAGCGTTCTCGCTCGCTCTTCAACTCTTCCACCGCGCCCTGCTGGGCCTCGACCGCCGCCGTGAGCGATTCGATCTGCTGGCGCTGGTCGGCGTAGGTGCGGATGCCGGGCGCCAGGACGATCACGGCCATGATCAGGAGGCCCATCATCACCAGAGAAAACCCGGACAGGCGCAGGCCGCGCAGCCAGCGCGCGGCCGCGGTCTCGGTCGGGGGCAGCGCGACGGGCTGTTCTTCGGCGCGTTTCCTGGCCACGGCAACTCCCTTCGTGAATCGCTGGTCGCGGTTGTCCCGCACTGGAACCCTAACCGCAATCGGACAAAAAAATGGAGCTCCCGAAGCCGCGGGGATGAACCCGCGCTCCGAGAGCTCCAGTCGAACTATGCCGTGAAGCGAGGGAAGGCAGAGCGGCCCGCGTACACGGCGGCCTCGCCCAGCTCTTCCTCGATGCGGAGCAGCTGGTTGTACTTGGCGACGCGCTCGCTGCGGGCGGGTGCTCCGGTCTTAATCTGGCCGGCATCCGTCGCAACCGCGAGGTCGGCGATGAAGGTGTCCTCGGTCTCACCGGAGCGGTGCGAGATGACGGCGGTGTATCCGGCGCGCTGCGCGAGGGACACCGCGTCAAGCGTCTCGGTCAGGGTGCCGATCTGGTTGACCTTGACCAGGATGGAGTTCGCGGTGCCGAGGGCCAGGCCCTTGGCAAGGCGCACCGGGTTGGTCACGAAGAGGTCGTCGCCGACGATCTGGACCTTGTCTCCGAGCTCGGCGGTGAGGTGAACGTAGCCGTCCCAGTCGTCTTCCTCGAGCGGGTCTTCGATCGAGACGAGCGGGTAGGCGGCAACGAGCTCGACGTAGTACGCAGACAGCTCCAGGGCGGTGAGTTCCTTGCCCTCGAAGTGGTAGACGCCGTCCTTGTAGAACTCGGAGGCGGCGCAGTCGAGCGCCAGACCGATGTCCTTGCCGGGCGTGTAGCCGGCGTTCTGAATGGCTTCGACGATGAGGTCGAGAGCGGCACGGTTGCTCGGCAGGTTGGGGGCGAAGCCACCCTCGTCGCCGAGGCCGGTGGAGAGGCCCTTGGACTTGAGCAGCGCCTTGAGGGCGTGGTAGGTCTCGGTGCCCCAGCGGAGGCCCTCGGCGAAGGACTCGGCGCCGAGTGGGACGACCATGAATTCCTGAATGTCCACGTCGTTGTCGGCGTGGGAGCCTCCGTTGATGATGTTCATCATCGGGACCGGAAGGGTGTGTGCGTTCGGGCCACCGAGGTAGCGGAACAGCGGCAGGCCGGCCGAGGTTGCGGCGGCCTTGGCGACGGCCAGGCTGACGCCGAGGATAGCGTTGGCGCCGACGCGGTGCTTGTTGTCGGTTCCGTCGGTCTCGTTCAGGACGGCGTCGATGATGCGCTGGTCAGCGGCGTCGAGGTCTTCGACTGCCGGGCCGAGCTCGTCGATGACGGCGTCAACGGCCTTGCGGACGCCCTTGCCCAAATAACGTGACTTGTCGCCGTCGTGCAGCTCGTAAGCCTCGAACGCACCGGTGGATGCGCCGGACGGAACGGCGGCACGGCTGACCGAACCGTCATCAAGCAATACCTCGACCTCAACGGTCGGGTTGCCTCTGGAGTCAAGAATCTCGCGCGCTACTACTGCCTCAATGAGAGCCACAGCTATCTCCTGTTTCCTGTATTTTTTAATTGTTGGGGTGTTGGTCTGAAGGAATCGAGGAAGACAGCGCCGTGTTCCAATCCCATAACAGTCTAGCGACTGGCCTCAGCCGCCGAGAGGACGGAAATCGAGTTCGCCCGCGCCGGAGGCATCCGCCCCGACGAACGCGTAGCGCCCGTAACCGGCGCCGGCCGCGCGTTCCAGCAGCGCCTTGACGTTCTTGGTGCGCTGTTCGAGGCGCACCCGGAGGCCCTGTTCGACCAGTGTTCGTTTGAGCGCCACGAGTCGGGCCGGGTCTGTTCCCTTGTCGTACACCAGCACGACGGCGTTCTCAGCGGATGCCGCATCCACGCCCAGCAGGTCGACGATACGCTCGAACCCGATCGAGAACCCACACGCCGGCACCTCGGTGCCGAGGAAGCGGCCGATCATGCCATCGTACCGGCCGCCACCGCCGAGGGAGTAGCCCAGATCGGGGTGTGAAATCTCGAAGATGGTGCCGGTGTAGTAGCCCATCCCGCGCACCAGGGTCGGGTCGAACACGAGCCGCACCTCGGGCATCGCGGCGCGCAGCGCGAGCAGGTCGGCGAAGGCATCCGTGTCGAGCCAGATCGGCGGGGTCGGCTCTGCGACCGTCCAACCGGCATCGGCGATCTGGCTCAGGGTATCGGCCACGCCGTCGGTGGCGATGCCCAGGCCAGCGAGCTCCGTGACGACCCCGTCGACGCCGATCTTGTCGAGTTTGTCGATCACGATCAGCGCGCGTTCGTTCAGCTCGGGCGCCACACGCCAATGCGCGAGCAGGGTGGTCAGGATGCGGCGGTCGTTGACGCGGATGGAGCACCCGGTCAGGCCGAGGGCGTCGAGCGCGGCGGCGGTCGCGGTGATCAGCTCAATCTCGGCAAGCAGGCCGGACTCGCCGATGATGTCGATGTCGCACTGCACGAACTGCCGGTAGCGGCCCTTCTGCGGACGCTCCGCCCGCCAGACCGGCGCGATCTGGATGGACCGGAACACCGTCGGCAGTTCCGCCCGGTGAGTCGCGTAGAACCGGGCGAGCGGCACGGTGAGGTCGAAGCGCAGGCCCAGGTCTGCCAGCCCGAGCAGGTCGCCGGATTCGGCGGCAGCCGCGGCATCCGTCGGCTTCAACCCACGCTTCAGCACGGCGAAAGCGAGTTTCTCGTTGTCGCCGCCGAGCCCGGAGTGCAGCCGGGCCGCGTCTTCCATCACGGGGGTCTCGATCTCGTCGAAGCCGTGCGCCGCGAAGCTTCGCCGGATCACGGCCAGCGCGTGCTCCCGGGATGCCTTGTCGGCGGGGAGGAAGTCGCGCATGCCACGGGGAGGGGTCACTGGTGTTGCCATAGCCCCAATTGTGTCAGTTCGGGTCGGCCCGTCCGTTTCCGCCGGGACGCCCGACACGGCTTCACATACGATGTAGTGCTCGATGTCGACGTGGTCGTCACCGGCACCCCGGGCGATGGTCAGAAGCATGGGCATCGAGCCCCGGGCGGCGCGAAACAAGCCCCGATCTGCGCGGACAGAGGACCATTGAAGGATGTCTGGCTCATGGTTGGACGGTTCCGGCACCGCCCTGTCGGCACCGTCGCGTGGCCTCAGCCCAAGCCTTCGCGCAGGCCTTCGCGCAGGCCTCAGCCGGGCAGCCCGATGATGCCGGCGTCGGCAACGTCGCCGGCATCCGTCGTCTCGGCCTCGCGGATCTCGTCCTGCAGACCGCGGAGGGCCGTGCGCAGGGCACGTTCGGAGTCGAGCCCGTGACTCTTGGCCGCAGACACGATGGCCAGCAGCAGCGGGCCGAGCTGGTCTTCGGTCTCGATCGGAAGCGGGAACGCGGCCTCGGTGCCGATCAGCCCGATCTTCTGCGCTCGGCCGAGCACCTTGTCGGCGAGCGCGAGCGCCGGCATTCCCTGCGGGATCCCGTCGAGCACGCTCGTGCGGGAGGGCTTCTCCGCGGCCTTGAAGTCGTCCCAGGCGCGGGCCACGTCGTCGGCCGTTTCCAGGTTCACGTCGCCGAAGACATGCGGATGCCGCCCGACCATTTTCGCGGTCATGTGCGCGGCGACATCGTGGATGTCGAAGCCCTCGCCGTCGGTGTGCGCGGCCAGGTCGGCGTGGAAGATCACCTGGTAGAGCACGTCGCCGAGCTCCTCGAGCATCTCGTCGCGGCTGCCCGACTCGATCGCCTCGATCAGTTCGTGCGTCTCCTCGGTCAGGTACTGCACCAGCGACTCGTGGGTCTGCTCGGCATCCCACGGGCATCCGCCCGGGGCTCGCAGCAGAGCCACCACGCGAACCAGCTCATCGAGACTGGAGGCCGGTGCCGGGCCGGCGGGGATGTCTGAAAGGGTCACGAGACAACTCTAATCGTCCCGAATTGCCGGGTTCTGCACCGGCCGCGGGCTACGCGACCGCGGCGACGGGACGCGGGAAGAGAGCGTCGAGCAGGTTGCCGGCCCAGGCGATCAGCGCCGCATCCCCGAGCGGTTCCCCGTTGATGCGCGGCATGGGCACGGTCAGCGCACCGTTCTGGGTGAAGTAGCGCGAGCCGGGGTACATGCGCTGCAGGCGCACCTGCATCGAGTCGGCGAGGTTCGCCGGCGACACCCGCAGGTTTGAGCCCATGGCCACGACCTCGCCCAGGCCGGCCTGCTGGGCCAGCCAGCGAAGGCGCGACACCAGCACCAGGTTCTGTACCGGCTGCGGCGGTTCTCCGTAGCGATCGGTGAGCTCCTCGAGAACCAGGTCGATCTGATCCTTCGCGGCCGTCGGCGAGCTGGCGGCGGACAGCTTCTGGTAGGCCTCGAGGCGCAGCCGTTCGCTGTCGACGTAGTCCTCGGGGATGTGCGCGTCGACGGGCAGTTCCAGCCGAAGTTCGGTCTGGCCCTCCGCGACGTCGCCGCGGAAGGTGCTCACGGCCTCGCCGATCATGCGCAGGTAGAGGTCGAAGCCGACCCCGGCGATGTGGCCGGCCTGCTCGCCGCCGAGCAGGTTGCCGGCGCCGCGGATCTCGAGGTCCTTCAGCGCGACCTGCATGCCGGCGCCCAGTTCGTTGTTCGCCGCGATGGTCGACAGCCGGTCGTGGGCGATCTCAGTCAACGGCTTGTTCTCGTCGTAGAGGAAGTAGGCGTAGGCGCGTTCGCGGCCACGGCCGACCCGCCCGCGCAGCTGGTGCAGCTGGCTGAGCCCGAACTTGTCGGCCCGGTCGATGATGATCGTGTTCGCGTTGGCGATGTCGAGGCCGGTCTCGATGATCGTGGTCGAGACGAGCACATCGAACTTGCGCTCCCAGAAGTCCACGACGACCTGTTCGAGCTGGGCCTCAGGCAGCTGGCCGTGCGCCACGGCGATCCGCGCCTCGGGTACGAGCTCGGCCAGCTTCGCGGCCACCCGGTTAATGCTCGACACCCGGTTGTGCACGACGAAGATCTGGCCCTCCCGCAGCAGCTCCCGCCGGATGGCCGCGGCCACCTGGCGGTCGGAGTACGGTCCGACGAAGGTGAGGATCGGGTGCCGGTCCTCCGGCGGGGTGGCCAGGGTGGACATCTCCCGGATGCCGGTGACCGCCATCTCCAGCGTGCGCGGGATGGGCGTGGCGCTCATCGCGAGGATATCCACGTTGGTCTTGAGCTTCTTCAGCGCATCCTTGTGCTCCACGCCGAAGCGCTGCTCCTCGTCGATGATCACGAGACCCAGGTCCTTGAACACGATGGAGTCCGACAGCAGCCGGTGGGTGCCGATCACGAGGTCGACGGTGCCGTCGAGCATGCCCGCGATGGTTTCGCGGGATTCCTTCTCGGACTGGAACCGGCTGAGCGCGCGCAGGTGCACCGGGAACCCGGCGAAGCGTTCCTGGAACGTCTCCATATGCTGGCGCACGAGCAGGGTGGTGGGCACGAGCATGACGACCTGCTTGCCGTCCTGGATCGCCTTGAACGCGGCGCGCACGGCCACCTCGGTCTTGCCGAACCCGACGTCGCCGGAGAGCAGCCGGTCCATCGGGATGGGCCGTTCCATGTCGGCCTTGACCTCGTCGATGGTGGTGAGCTGGTCGGGCGTCTCCGCGAATGGGAAGGCCTCCTCCAGCTCGCGCTGCCAGGGGGTGTCTGGCCCGAAGGCATGACCCTTGCTGGCCATCCGTGCGGAGTAGAGCTTGACGAGCTCGACGGCGATGTCCCGCACGGCACGACGCGCCTTGGTCTTCGCCGCCGACCAGTCGCTGCCGCCCATTTTGCTCAGCGCCGGCGCCTCGCCGCCGACGTAGCGGCTGACCAGGTCGAGCTGGTCGGTGGGCACGTAGAGCTTGTCTCCCGGGTGCCCGCGCTTCGACGGCGCGTACTCGAGCACGAGGTATTCGCGCTTGGTCTTGACCGGGTTGCGGCCGCCGCTGGAGACCTCACGCTGGGTGAGCTCGATGAACCGGCCGATGCCGTGCGTCTGGTGCACGACGTGGTCGCCGGCCTTCAACTGCAACGGATCGACGACGTTCTTGCGTCGGCTGGCCAGCTTCTTCACCTGGCGCGCGTCGTAGCCGACGGTGCGGCCGTAGAATTCTGACTCGCTGACCAGGGAGAATTTCGTCTCCGGCAGTTCGAAACCGTGGTCGACGGATGCTTTCAGCAGGTAGGCGATACCGGCCTCGGGTCGGCTCGGCCATTCCGTGACGATCCGGGCGGGCAGCTCCCGCTCGGCCAGAACGTCGGCGGCACGTTCGACCAGCCCGGCACCCTGGGCGACGATGCCGACGGTCCAGCCGGCCTTCAGCCGCTCGGCCAGGTGACCGACGGCGCCCTCGACGTTGCCCTGGAAACTCGGCACGGCGTCGCCCTCGACCCGCACCGTGAGCAGGTCGTCGATTTCGCGGTGCTCCGGAAGAACTGGCGCGTCCGTCGGCGCCGCCTGGAAGGAGCTCAGGGTCCACCACACGTGTGCGGACGCGGGGGCGCCGGGCGCGCTGAACTGCACGGCCTCGCGCAGCCGCCCGAGGGTGAGGAAGTCGCCGGATTCCAGGTCGATCGGCGCCTCGGCGCCCGCGGTCGCGGCGCTCCACGCGGCGCCGAGGAACTCCCGGTTGGTCTCGGCGAGGCTGATCGCGCGGGATGCGACGCGCTCGGGCGAGATGACGGCGACGGCCGCCTCGGCGGGCAGGTAGTGGGTGATCGGCACGAGCCGGTCGACGAGGGCGGGCGCGAGGCTCTCCATGCCCTCGACCGGGATGCCCTCGGCGATCTTCGCGAGCAGGCCGGACAGGCTCGGGAACTCGTGCTGCATCTCGCGCGCCCGCTGCCGCACGGCGGGGCTGAGCAACAGCTCGCGGCTCGGCGGCAGGCTCACCGAGTCGACCGGGTCAGGGAAGGAGCGCTGGTCAGCGACCGAGAACGCGCGGATCTGTTCGACCTCGTCGCCGAAGAACTCGACCCGGAAGGGGTGTGGTGCGATCGACGGGAACACGTCGAGGATACCGCCGCGCACCGCGAACTCGCCGCGCCGGGTGACCATGTCCACCCGGGCGTACGCAACGTCGACGAGTTGGCGCGCGATGGCGGAGAGGTCGTGGCCGCGTTGGCCGGCGACCAGGTCGATCGGCTCGTAGTCGGTGAGGTTGTCGGCCACGGGCTGTAGCGCGGCGCGCACGGACGCGATGACGATCAGGGGGCGCCGCCCCGCCGGTGCGTTCTCTTCCCACTCGCGCATCCGTCGCAGGGCGTAGAGCCGCTTACCGACGATTTCGGCGCTGGGGCTGAGCCGTTCGTGCGGCAGCGTCTCCCAGGCCGGGAAGTCGATGATCTCGGCGTCGGCCGCGAAGCAGGCAAGGTTCTCGTGCAGCGCCTCCGACTCCCGCCCGGTGGCGGTGATCAGCAGCAGGGCCGGGGCCTTCTCCAGCCGGGTGCGCTGCTCGAGCAGCGCGGCGAGCAACGGCGCGCGGAGCCCCTCGGTGAGGGAGAAGTCGACGTCCCGGTTCGCGAAGGCGAGGGCATTGTCGAATGTGGAGGCGCGCGAAAGTGTGGCAATTAAGCCCTGAAGAGTCACCAGACAAGTCTACGCAACCAGGCTGACAGCCAACCCGGGCGGCCAGAGGGCATCAGGGGGCGTGGAACTTCTGCTGCGCCGCGGCGACGCCCTCGGCGGCGATCAGTTGGATCGCGTCGGCGGCATCCGTCAACAGGTTGGGCAGAGCCGATCGCTCGGTGGACGTGAAGTCGTGCAGCACGAAGTCCGCGGCGGGCTGGCGGCCGGGCGGGCGCCCAATGCCGACGCGGATGCGGATGAACTCGTTCGTGCCTGCGGCGGCGATGATGTCCCGGAGGCCGTTGTGGCCGCCGTGGCCCCCGCCGACCTTGATCTTCATTGTGTCGAACGGCAGGTCGAGGTCGTCGTGGATCACGATCAGGCGTGCCGGCTCCAGCGAGTAGAAGCGCAGGAGCGCGGCCACCGGCCCGCCGGTCACGTTCATGTACGTGTTCGGCTTGGCCAGCACCAGCTTCGGACCTCCCGGGAAACTGCGCCCTTCGGCAACCGAGGAATTCGTTTTATGGTTCTTGAAGTTGGCCGACACGCGGTCGGCGAGCACGGTAGCCACCATGTGGCCGACGTTGTGTCGGTTGCTGGCGTAGTCGGGCCCGGGGTTGCCGAGCCCGACTACGAGCCAGAGATTGTCGTCCAGGGGAATCCTCCGCTTGCGACGAAACCAGAAGGGAATGACTACTCGGCGGGGGCAGCCTCGGCGTCGCCCTCTACGGCCTCGCCCTCTTCTGTTTCCTCTTCCTCTTCCTCGGCAGGCAGGTGCACGAGCACGACGACGGCTTCTTCGTCGGAGACGAGCGTGGCGCCCTTGGGCAGCACGACGTCCTTCGCGCGGATCTGGTCGCCGTCTTCGAGGCCCTCGATCGAGACCTGGACGTTCTGCGGGATGCTGGTGGCCTCGACCTCGAGAAGAAGGGTCTTGGAGTCCAGGTCAGCCATGGTGCCGGAGGCCGACTCACCGGTCAGGTGCACGGCAACCTCGACCTGGACCTTCTCACCCTTGCGGATGACGATGAGGTCGAGGTGCTCGATGATCTGCAGGAACGGGTCCTTCTGCACGTCCTTGACCAGGGTCAGGTGGGTCTTGCCGTCGATGTCCAGCTCGAGGACGGCGTTCGCACGACGCAGCAGCAGGCCGATCTGGTGCGCGGGAAGCGCAACGTGAACCGGGGTGGTGCCGTGGCCGTACATGACGGCGGGGATCTTGCCCAGCACGCGCAGCTTGCGGGCGGCGCCCTTGCCGAACTTCACGCGCAGGTCGGCGACAATCTTGTTGGTGGCGTCAGCCATGGTGTATCTCCTTGCGGACCGCTACGGCCCAGATCTGGTTTGCGGACGATGCCCGCAAAGATGGGTACTGGTTCATTTTCAACTCGAACGCGTGTCAGCGTGAGGAAAGGCCGTGAAGCATTCCGCCGCGTCGATAACGGATGCCGCACCCTCGGTTTCCCGGCGGGCGGCAGCCCTCGCCGAAGTTCAACTCCTGAGTCTAGCGGAGGCGACGGCGCGCGGCGAACGCGCGCAGCGGCATCCGTCACCAACGCCGCTTGCGTCACCCCACGTCACGGCCATGGGCCGAGCGACTAGCCTTGAAGGAGTTCTGAGAACAGATAGCTGAAGGAGCAAACGTGGCCGAAACCGGCGCAGCACAGGCAAACATTGGCGTAGTGGGACTGGCGGTGATGGGCTCGAATCTCGCCCGCAACCTGGCCAGCCGTGCGGGCAACACCGTGGCGGTGTACAACCGCTCCCCCGAGCGCACCCGCCTGCTCACGACCGAGCACCCCGAGGCCGGCTTCGTCGCCTCAGAGACCATCGAGGAGTTCGTGGCGTCGCTGCAGAAGCCGCGTACCGCGATCATCATGGTGCAGGCCGGTGCGGGCACGGATGCCGTGATCAGCCGACTGACCGACCTGTTCGAGCCCGGCGACATCATCGTGGACGGTGGCAACGCCGACTTCCAGGACACCATCCGCCGCGAGAAAGAGGTGCGCGCCACGGGCGTGAACTTCGTCGGCGCCGGCATCTCCGGCGGCGAAGAGGGTGCTCTCAAGGGCCCCAGCATTATGCCCGGCGGCTCGGTGGAGGCCTACAAGACCCTCGGCCCGATCCTCGAATCGATCGCGGCCGTCGTCGACGGCGTCCCCTGCGTCACTCACATCGGCACGGATGGCGCCGGTCACTTCGTCAAGATGATCCACAACGGCATTGAATACGCCGACATGCAGCTCATCGCGGAGGCATACGATCTGCTCCGCAAGGTGACCGGGCACTCCCCCGCCGCCATCGCCGACGTGTTCACCGAGTGGAACGAGGGTGACCTCGAGAGCTACCTGATCGAGATCACCGCCGAGGTGCTGCGCCAGGTCGACGCCAAGACCGGCCTGCCGTTTATCGATGTCGTGCTCGACGAGGCCGGCTCGAAGGGCACCGGCGTGTGGACCGTGCAGAACGCGCTCGACCTGGGCGTGCCCGTCGGCGGCATCGCCGAGGCCGTCTTCGCCCGCGCCGTGTCCAGCCACCCGGAGCAGCGCGTCCCCGTGCGCGCCGCCATCACCGCCCGCCCGGAAATCGCCGTCGTCGGCCACACCTTCCAAGACGACGTGCGCCAGGCGCTCTACGCGTCGAAAGTCGTTGCCTATGCCCAGGGCTTTGACGCGATCATCGCCGGTGCGAAGAAGTACGGCTGGACCGTGGACAAGGGCGCCATCGCCACGATCTGGCGCGGCGGCTGCATCATCCGCGCCCAGTTCCTGAACCGTATCGTCGACGCCTACGCCAACGACCCGTCGATCACGTCACTGCTCGTCGACCCGTACTTCGCCCAGGCCGTCGCCGACGGCGAGTCGGCGTGGCGCCGCGTGGTCTCGACGGCGGCACTGTCGGGCATCCCGGTTCCCGGCTTCGCGTCGGCGCTCAGCTACTTCGACTCGCTCGCGAGCGAGCGGCTCCCCGCCGCACTCGTGCAGGGCCAGCGCGACTTCTTCGGCGCGCACACCTATAAGCGCGTCGACATGCCCGGAACCTTCCACACCCTGTGGTCCGGGGACCGCAGCGAGATCGAGACCAAGGGCTCCTCGCACTAGACCCGCTCCTCCGGTGCCGCAACTGTTGCCGGAGCGGACGAGTGTTGCCCGCACACCGGCAACAGGTGTCCGCTTCGGCAACAGTTTTATGCTCTGGCAACACCGGTGTGCCAGCCGGCAGATTAGCGGAGGACCGGGAGCCCTGCGGTTGTGAGGATGCGCAGGAGCGAACCGCGCCGGCGCACATCGGCCGAACCCCAGCGGGCCATGCGATTGCCTTCCGCGCGGAGGTCATCCTCGCGCACCTTCTCCCGGGTGACCGCTTCCCCGGGCGTGAGTCCCCGGAGGTACTCTGCCTTCAGGTATTTGTCCTGCCCGTCGAACTCCCCGATCAGACGATAGGTCGGCCACTCGAAGTCGGTGAAGTAGAAGCCGCCGCGAGGGTTGCGATGGCACGTCTGCAGCAGGGGATCGGGGAAGCCCAGCTCGAAGATCGCCACGCGACTGAGCGATTCACCCGGGTTGTCCGCATTGGGCCGTCCGAAGCGGATGGCCCGTTCCGCCTTCACCCATCCCCGGGGTGACACCGACTCCTGGAGTTTCTCGCGCAGCACCTCGTCCGTCAGGAAGACCTCCGGGGATGCACTTCGCGGGTCGAGGGCGTGGTCGATCGCGACGACGGCTGTGGCAAAACTCGTGGTGCGTGCCAGGTCGAGCAGGGTGCGCGCGGGACTGGTCACGAGCATCCCGTCGATGTCGACGATGTCACCGTCGGGAACGTCGTTGCGGTGGACCGTCACGCCATTCTTGCTCCGCGCCCCGGACTGCGGTGGTGCGAGCACGTGCACCGTGCTCGGCCAGGCCTCAGCCAGGGGAGTCCCCCACACGGCCGCCGCCGATTGATGGCTGATCAGAGGGTCGCGCGTCCGCGTGGCGACGACCGCGCGGATCTCGGCGAGGTGCCTCTGTCGCGGTGAGAGCGGCCCCCAGTGATCCGTCGTGGTGAAGACACCACGGCGTAACCGTAGTGCGCTCCTCCCGAACTGCGCCTCACGCCGAAACTGCCGGTCACCTGACTCCGTGGTGGCGGCCCCGCCCGAGAGGTACAACCCGGTGTGCTCGTCGATTCGCGCGTCAGCCATCTGCCGAGGGTCGCGGTGTGAAGCGGGTACGGTGCCGCTCCCCCGTGTTCCGTGGGTCCCGCGCGGCCCGGGGAGCCGGGGGAGGGGTGGCCGCGTCGCACCCGGCGGGACAAACTGTTGGGGAGCTCCAGCACGAAGCAGCCGGGTTTGCGATACTGGGAGCCTGATGACGAGCGACGACCACCCCGAACTCTCCGGTTACGAGCCGCTGGATGCCGGCCGGCCCCTGCGCAGCCCGCGCACCCTCCTGATCATGCGCATCGTCGTCGTGCTCGGGCTCGTGGCGCTGATCGTGCCCGGCATCCTGACGAGCGTGCAGGTGGCGACGACCACGGCCGCCAATGCGTGCAGCGTGGCCACGGCTCGGTACTATCCGGGCGCCGTCGACTTCGACGCCCGCTTCGAGCTGAGCGGCCCGGGCGGCTTCGGCTGGCAGTGCTACGCGATCGATCTGAACGAGCGCGAGACGTATGTCGTGCCGCTCGGCATCATTCCCTCGGCGCCCCGGGCGCCCAGCACCGAGATGCCCGTGTAGACCCGACCCCGATCAGGACCGGGCCCGGACAGACCGATGGCCGGTCACCGACATTCGTCGACGACCGGCCGGGGTTCGCTGTGCGAAGGGCCCGCGGCTATGCGGCGCCCTCGAACATCGAGGTGACGGAACCCTCGTCGAAGACCTCGTGGATGGCCCGCGCCAGAAGCGGCGCGATCGGCAGTACGGTGAGCGTGGGGAAGCGCTTCTCCTCGGGGATCGGCAGGGTGTCGGTGACGACGACCTCGGAGATCGCGGGATTCTGCAGCAGCTCCAGCGCCGGATGGCTGAACACGGCGTGGGTTGCGGCGACGACGACACCGATCGCGCCGGCGGCGCGCAAAGCCTCGGCGGCGAGAACGATTGTGCGGCCGGTGTCGATCATGTCGTCGACGATCAGGCAGACGCGACCCTCGACCTGACCGACGATCTCGTGCACGGAGACCCGGTTGGCGACCTTCGGGTCGCGACGCTTATGGATGATCGCCAGCGGGGCGCCGAGCTTGTCGCTCCAGATGTCGGCGACGCGCACGCGGCCCATGTCGGGCGAGACGACCGTCAGGGTGGCCGGGTCGAGCTTCTCCTTGAAGTGCTCGAGCAGCACGGGCATGGCGAAGAGGTGGTCGACGGGGCCGTCGAAGAAACCCTGGATCTGGGCGGCGTGCAGGTCGACGGCCATGATCCGGTCGGCTCCGGCGACCTTGAACAGGTCGGCGATCAGCCGGGCCGAGATCGGCTCGCGGCCGCGGCCCTTCTTGTCCTGGCGGGCGTAAGGGTAGAACGGCGCCACGACGGTGATGCGCTTGGCGGAGGCCCGCTTGAGCGCGTCGACCATGATCAGCTGTTCCATCAGCCACTCGTTGATCGGGTCGGTGTGCGACTGGATCACGAAGGTGTCCGAGCCGCGCACGCTCTCGTCGAAGCGCGCGTAGATCTCGCCGTTCGCGAAGGTGCGTGCGTCGGTGTGAACGAGTTCGGTACCAAGTTCCGTGGCGATGTCCAGTGCCAGTTGCGGGTGCGCTCGCCCCGAAACCAGTACAAGTCGCTTTTCGCCGCTGGTCTTGATTCCAGACACCTAGTCTCCACTCTTTGCCGCAGCCGCCGCCGCGTCGGTTCCTGGGCGGTTGGTCTGTACCCAGCCGTCCATATTGCGTTGTGGGGCCACGGTGAGGCCCAAGGCCCCGGCCGGCACGTCCTTACGGACGATTGTTCCGGCACCCGTGTACGCTCCGTCCCCAATCCTAATCGGCGCGACGAACACGTTGTGCGACCCGGTGCGCACGTGGGACCCGATCTCAGTGTGGTTCTTGGTCACACCGTCGTAGTTGGCGAAGATCGTGCCGGCCCCGATGTTCGATCCCACTCCCACGGTCGCGTCGCCGACGTAGCTGAGGTGCGGCACTTTGCTACCCGCGCCGATGGTCGCGTTCTTGGTCTCGACAAAGGTGCCGATCTTGCCGTCAGCGCCCAGGCTCGTGCCCGGGCGCAGATAGGCGAACGGACCGACGGATGCGCCGGCGCCGATGACCGCGAGCGTCGCATCCGTGCGCTTCACCACCGCGTTCTCGCCGATTTCACAATCGAGGAGGGTGGTGTCCGGGCCGATCACGGCACCGGTCTCGATCACGGTCGAACCGAGGATCTGCGTACCCGGCCGGATGATGACATCCGGAGCCAACTTTGCCTTGAGGTCGATCCAGGTGGTAGCAGGATCCTGCACGGTCACGCCGGCCAACTGCCAGCCGTAGACGATGAGGCCGTTCAGCTGGCGCGCGGTCTCGCTGAGCTGGGACCGGTCGTTGATGCCCGCCACCAGCCAGGCGTCCGCGACCGGCACGGCCCGCACTTCGGCCCCGGCCTGGCGTAGCAGCCCGACCACGTCGGTGAGGTATTTCTCTCCCTGCGCGTTCTCGGTGGTGACGTTGGCCAGCTGCTCGCGCAACTCGGCTACGCGGAAGACGTAGACCCCGGCGTTCGTCTCGGAGATGGCACGTTCCTCGGCCGTCGCATCCTTCTGCTCGACAATGCGGTCGAAGGCGCCCTCTTCGGAGCGCACGATGCGGCCATAGCCGGTGGCGTCCTCCGGAAAGGAGGAGAGCACGGTGGCCGAGACGTCCCGGTCGCGGTGCGCGGCGACGAAACTGGCCAGCGTGGCCGCGTTCAGCAGCGGCACGTCGCCGCTGACCACGAGCACGTCGCCCTCGAAGTCATCGGGGAGGGCGGTGATGGCCTGCTCCACGGCCCGTCCGGTGCCGGGCAGCTCGTCCTGGTCGACGATCAGGCTCTCGGGCAGGTCCTTGCCGACGAGGGCGGCCAGCTGGTCGCGCTCGTGGCGCACCACGGTGACGACGTGTGCCGCTTCGAGGGCGCGGGATGTCGCCAGCACATGGCTGAGAATGGGGAGACCGGCCAGCTCGTGCAGCAGTTTCGGAGTGCTTGATTTCATGCGGGTGCCCTGGCCGGCGGCCAGCACGACGATTGCGAGTCGGGAATCAATCACGGGGTTTCCTCTAGCTTCGGTGGAGCCGCCCGGGGAAGACCGGATGGTGACGCCATGCAGTGCTCCGCCGCCAGGACTCGAACCTAGACCTAACAGCTCCAAAGGCTGTCGTGCTGCCATTACACCACGGCGGAATTCGCCGACCGACGGCCGACCAACGGTAACAAGTCTGCCAGATATCGCGCCGATAGCGCGCCCCGGCGCTCCTGGGACGCGCTCCTGCGCCGGTTGGCGTGCCCGAACGGGATAATAGACGGATGCCCGCACATGACGAAGTCGACCGGATCGTTGACGCTTGGCTGCGCGAACGGCCCGACCTCGACTTCGCACCGCTTCAGGTGCTGTCACGCGTGGCCCGTCTGTCCAAGCACCTGGACCGCGCCCGCCGCACCGCGTTCTCCCGCTCAGAGTTGGACTCCTGGGAGTTCGACGTGCTCTCGGCGCTGCGCCGTGCGGGGGCACCCTACGAGCTGAGCCCGAAAGCCCTGCTGCAGCAGACGCTGGTCTCCAGCGGCACGATGACCAACCGGATCGACCGGCTCGTCGAGCGGGGGCTGGTCACCCGGCGCACGGACCCCAACGACGGGCGCGGCATTTTCGTGGGGATGAACCCGGCCGGCCTGACCCGGGTGGATGCCGCCATCACCCGGCTGGTCGACGCCGAGGCCGAGCTGCTCGCCACGCTGTCGCCGAGCGAGCAGGCCGGACTCGCGACCCTGCTGCGCAAGCTCAGCCTCGGCTTCGACTAGGGGTTACTTCGAGATCGAAGCCTTCGGAAAGTCACGCCAGGTGCGGAAGAAGTGCGTCTCCACGGCGGCGGCCCCGCCCTGTTCCACGGCGTGCAGCCGGCCGTAGCTGAAGGCGTTCTCCCCCTGCAGGTACGCGGCCATGCCGAGCCGGAGCAGCACGTCCCGGGCAACGACGCTGTCCTGGTGGTCGCCGAGGGTGTCCTGCACCTGCCGGGCCGCGGCCACGAGCCGCGCCGCGCGGGTGCGCCGCAGCGGCGCCGCCGTCTCGGCCGCGTAGCGCAGCTGCTTGGCCCGCTTCCGCGCCTCGTGCAACGCCTCATCGCGAAGGGCACCGGACGGGGTTCCCTGCGCCAGGAAAACCGCTGCGCGCAGCCGCTTCCAGTCGGCACGGATCAGTTCGGGGATGACGGTGCTCGCGGGCTTGTCAGCCCGGGTGAGCAGCGGCGGGGTGGTCAGCACGGCGTCGAGCGTGTCGAGCAGCCGGAAGTACCGCTCGGAGTCGAGGGTCTCGAGGGTCTGGCGCCTGGCCACGCGGATGACGTCAGCGAAGTGTGTGTCGATTCGCTCACCCAGCGCGCCCACGACCAGCCCGGCCGGTTCCTGAGCGAGCCGATGGGCGAGGCGCTGCCGGATCACCTCCGCGTCCCGGGCGGCGCCGAGCGCGCCGGCCAGCCAGCGCAGCTCATCACGGATGGGGCCGGTGACCGACCTGTCGAGGAGGTCCCGGTAGGTAGACAGGGCCGAGCGCAAGCGGCGGGTGGCCACGCGCATCCGGTGCACGCCGTCCGAGTCGTTCTCCCGCACCCGTGCATCCTGCACGCCGATCGCACGCACCTGTTCCTGCACGTAGGCCATCAGCACGGTGCCGGCCGAGCTCTTGCGGGTCGGCCGGATCGCCGAGACCGTGACGAACTCCGGCACCTTGTCGCCGAGGGCGCGGGCCAGTTTGGACGGGTTCACGGATGGCTCCACGCCGACCGACGACAGCCGCTCCTGGGCGGCGTCGAGCAGGTCGCGAGAGCCGTGTACGAGTTCGACCTCCCATTCCCGCCAGGTCTGGGTCAACGGCACTGGGGCGAACCTCTCTGCCTCCACGTGGTCATCGCAAACCTCGGCCAGCACGGCCTCGTTCTCGCCGACCAGACGGTGCAGAATGCGCCGGTTCTGGAGGTGCACGACCGGCACGAGCTGGCGCCCGCGCAGGTGGACCCGCACCAGGTTCAGCAGCGATTCGGGGATACGGTCAGGGTTGTCTCCGAGCGATTCGCGCAGCTCGCGGCGCTCGTCCGGTGACACCGGAAGCTTGAGGTGCCAGCCGGCGTCATCCCCTCCGGTGCGGCGGCGGAGGGTCAGGTGCCGCGCCGCGAGCACAAAATCATCGGTGTCGTAGTAAACCGCGTCGAGCTGGTGTTCGATGGGCTCCTCGACGTGCGTCACGCCGGGAAGGTCGTGCAGCAGCGGCAACACCGTAGCCGGATTCACGTCGTACTTGCGTTCGATCTCGGCGAAACCCACAGTGGTCATGGCCACAGCTTAGGCCGAAACAGCGCCAGCGCCGACCGCACCGTCTACCCGAACCGGCCGTTAACGTAGTCCGCCGTGCGCGGGTCGATCGGGTTGCCGAACATGGCGTCGGTGGGTCCGTGTTCCACGATCCCGCCGGGCGTACCCTGCGCGGCGAGGAAGAAGGCGCAGTTCTGCGAGACGCGCTGCGCCTGCTGCATGTTGTGGGTCACGATCACGATGGTCACCTCCCGGGCGAGTTCGAGCATGGTCTCCTCGATCACCCGCGTCGACGTAGGGTCGAGGGCCGAGCACGGTTCGTCCATCAGCAGAATGCGCGGAGTCACCGCCAGGGATCGGGCGATGCACAGGCGTTGCTGCTGGCCGCCGGACAGCCCGCCGCCCGGGGCGCGCAGACGGTCCCGGACCTCCTTCCACAGACCGGCCTTGATCAGGCAGCTCTCGACGAGGTAGTCCTTCTCGTCGTTCGACGCACGCTGGCCGGTGAGAGTGAGGCCCGCGATCACGTTGTCGTAGATCGACATCGCCGGGAACGGGTTGGGCTTCTGGAAGACCATCCCGATGTGTTTGCGAGCGTCGACGAGCTTGCGTTCCGGGTCATAGATGTCTACGCCGTCGAGCAATACCTGGCCGGCGAGGCTCGCCGAGGGAACGAGCTCGTGCATCCGGTTCAGGATGCGCAGGAACGTCGACTTGCCACAACCTGACGGCCCGATCAGCGAGGTGATGACGCCCGCGGGCATAGTCAGGTTGACCCGGTCGAGAACCTGGCGCTCGCCGAACCAGGCCGAAACGTTGCGGCCCTCGAGCGTGGCGAGAGGGGCGCGCGCGCTCGGTTGATGCGAGGGCGCGTCGATGACCAGATCTGGGCCGGCCGGGCGTTTTGACCACGGCGAGCCCGATCCGCCCAAACGGCTGCGCCGGTTCGACACCGACCGGGCAGGCAGGCGCAGCTTCCGGTCGCGCTGCCCCGATCGTGGTGGTGGCGTTGTTGCGGGAAAGAGCGGCACAGCCGGAAGCACCTGCGTCAACTCGTCGTCGAACACGTTCTCGTTCATAACCACTCGTTTCGGGTTGCTAGAGCAGATTCGGGAGCAGGCGCACGAGCTGGTCGGCCACGAAGACCCCACCAACGGTGACCACGGGAAGGAACACGGTCCAGGTTTTGCGGGGGCCGACCCGTCTGAATGCCCAGACTGCGGCGAGCTCGATCACGAGCAGGAACTGCAGCGCGAAGACGAGCGCCCACACGGTCGACGTGTCCGTGGCCAGTTCCTTGTCGGCAAGCGGCAGGGTCAGATAGGTGGTCTGGCGGGGGCCGGCGGGCTTCGCTTCCGAGACGAGTTCCGCATCCACTCTGGCGACGCCGGTGGGCACGAAGGCCGGGCCGCGCGCGGTCTCGAGCACCAGGCGGCTCTTGCCGGCTCCGAGCGCGGGCGGCGTCGGATCGCCGGCGTAGCGAACGCCGAGCACGGAGTACGTGTGTTCGCCCTGGCCGGTAATGACGGTGAATTCCTGCCCGGGGCGCAACTCCTGGAGTCGGCTGAACGGTCCGCCGAAGGCTGCGGCCCGGCCCATGATGACGCTGTACCCGGCCTGCCCCGGGAGAACGCTGTCGCGGCGGTGGCCCGGCCCGGCCCGCAGGGTGCCGGAGTCGGTGCCCTCGACCACGATCTCGTGCACATCGATGGACGGAATGTCGATCAGTGCGACGGGCGTGCCCGCCGTGAGCAGGACCTTGTCGACCGTGCCCTCGCTGACCGGAGCGGTTCCCTCGGCGAGTTCGTACCGGAACGTGTTGGTGAGCCGCTGCTGGCTGACGACGTGTTGCAGCTGACCGAGCACCGTGATGTTGGCCAGCAGACCGAGGATCAGCACGGCCAGGATCGTCAGGGTCGAACGGATGGCCTGATCACGCGGGCTGAGGTCGACCGGCGGTCGCGGGGGCGTCGGCATCCGTCGGGGTGGCCTGGGGATTTTCGGCGGCTTGGGTGCTCCGGGCTCCGTCGGAGGCCGCGGCGGTCCGGACCGCCGACTGGATTCCGCACGGCCGGGACGGCCGGGACGGCCGGGCGGGCCGGGCGGGCGGACCGTACCGGGTGCCCTGAACCGGCGCGTCGGCTTTGCGATGGTCACGACGCCATCCCATCGCCGATTGCCGGGTTGCGAGCACGACGCACGACGGGCAGCTTCCGCAAGCCCAGAGTCAATGCGCCGGCGGCCGTGAACACAAGCAGGAGGAAGTAGGGCGGGATGACGACGAGGGACTCCCGGGACACCGGTCCCAGCGCCGTTCCGAGAACCTCGGTCGGTGGCGTCAAGGTGACGTGACCGGTGAACAAAGTCCACTGGCCGACGTCGGGCAGGGTGGCCGTGACCGTGCGGGTCTCCCCTGGTGAAAGGTCGGCGACCTCGACGGCGTCGACTGCGGCCAACTGCATGCCGACAGCGTTCGTGATCCAGAATTTGAGACTCGACGTGACCGGGGTGGTCGTGACATTCTTCAGGGTGAAGGCCAGCACGATGTCGCCCCCGCCGGGGCCGAAGTCCGGCTTCGGCAACGCGGTGACGCCGCTGACATAGAGGACGCCGCCCACGGCCGTGGGGTCGATTCCGAGCGCGTGGGTCCCCGCGGCCGACCCTGCTGCAGTCGTTTGGGTGACTCCGCGCACCGAGGCTGGTTTCGCCGGCTGCGGCGCCGTCGTGCGGGGCGTGGCGCCGGGCCCCGCCGGCGCCGCCGGTGACGAGGATCCGGTCGGTCCGAGCACCGTGACGGACAGATCGACGCCGCGCGGATCATCCGTCGCCGACGTGGCACTGGGGGCAGTCGCGCTTCGGGCGACGGCACTGGGGGCAGCAGCGCCCAGGGCGACACCGACCATGCCCGTCATCGCGAGGAGAGCGATGAGAGCCACGATCGGAAGCCGGCGCACGGCAGGGGAGGTAAGCACCGGTTTAGTTAGCACGTCCAAGGTTTCGATGATCTGACGGGAAAGCTAACGAGAGGCAAACTCGGCCGGGGCTTCATCCCGCGCCTTGCGGCGCGCCTCGGCCTCCGTGTATTCGATCCAGGCGGCGGCCTGCGTGGCGTCGCGCTTGTGGCTGAACCGCACGATCAGCCAGGTCCCTCCCCCGACCAGCACCAGAAGGAGAAACGCCCACGGCACCACGAAGAGGTCGCTGTTGCGCGCGCCGGTCGGAAGCACTCCCGCGGCGAGGGCGTCCTCGTCGACGGTCGCGGCCAGCGACACGTGCGGGTTCAGGTAGACCCAGGCGCCCACGCCGGGAATCACAATGCTGACCGTGCGGGAGCTGCCGGGCAGCATCTCGGAGATCTCCTGATCGACCAGCCCGGAGAGCGGAATCCCGAACAAGCCGCGCACCTGCGAGACGGTGTCGGCACCGAGCGACACGTTCCCGTTGTTGGTCAGGCTCATTTTCAGGGTGGTCTCGCCCGAGAACGGGTTGACACTCGGCTGGTAGGACGATTCGATGCTGCTGATCGTCAGGCCGGGCTGCAGCGGGCCCTTGACGCGCACATACAGGCGGATGCCGACGCGCCGGTCGACCGTGACCTGTCCGGCCGGGGAGAGGGCCGAGACGATGACGCCGCCGGCGTGGTCCCCGGGCGTGGCATCGGCCGGGACCGTCACGGTGAACGGCAGCACCTGCCGGGCGCCGGGGTCGAGCGTGACCTGGATCCTGTTGGTGCCGTTGTCGAAAGCGATCCAGGTTCCGGCGTCCGCGGGGGTCGCGGCTCCCTCGAGGAGCGCGAAGCTGCCGTCGTCGGCGTTGAAGGCGTCAGTGGCGTAGACGGTGACGGCCTGCACGGTGGTGCCGGTGTTCTCGACCAGGTATTCGTCCTGGAGCGTCTGGCCGGGTTCGACTTGATAGCTGAACCGGGACCGGGACTGGTCGACGCCGCCGCCGGCAGAGGGTGCGCCGGCGATACCGTCGGAGTCGGCCGCCCAGGCGCCGGAGGCCCCTGAGACGCCGAGGCTGACGGTCAATCCCAGGGTGACCAACACGCCGGCGGTGACAGACAGGAGGCGGGGGGCGGCGGTGCGGAGGGTCACGATCGGCGTACTCATTTCTGCGGTCTTTCTGCGGATGCTGCGTTGGCGGAAAACAGTGTGAGAGGAAGGGGAGGACCGGCGCGAACGCCGTTCCTCCCCCGTTGTTCAGCTGGTGCCTGCTCCTACTTCGAGACGACCGTGAGGGTCATCGTCGAGGTGTAGGTGCCGGCGGCCTTGTCCTGAGGAGCGACGAAGGTCAGGTCTGCGTTGAGAACGCTGTCGCCGACCGTGTTCGCTGCCGAGCCGGAGGCAAAGTTGTACGTCCCGGATGCCGCACCGGCCACCTGGACCGCGGCGGCGGTGACGCCGGTCGCGGACGTGCCGGCAACGACCAGCTTCGGCGCGACGCCGAGCTGGGACTTGCTGATGATGTTCGTCGCATCCGTACTGTTCTTGAAGTCCGCGACGGTCGCGCTGAGGTTCCAGCCTTCGCGCGTGAGTACCCGGCCATCGTTGACCGTGATGTTGCCGAGGGTGCCGGTCGTGGTCGACTTGTTGCTCACGAGTGACGGGGTGCCGAACGACGCCGCGGCGCCGGCCGGGACCGTCAGCGCGAGCACGCCGTTGGACACTACGGCAGCGGTCGTTGTCGGAGCGAGAGCGATTGCATTGATGGGGGGCGGCGGCGGCGTGCCTCCGTCTTCCTGGAGCTCGAACGTGAAGACTCCGGTGACGGGAGTCATGTTGATCGTGCGGTAGAAGGCACCAACGACGGTCACACCGCTGTTCGTGGTGCAGGCGAGGCCAAGGCTGTATCGTCCGCCACTCGCTTTGCTTGCCAAAGCGCCCGGCGTACCGTTGATCATGATACCCGGGGTAAGAGTCGGAGCGACGACCTCGGTGGTCCGGCCCGGGGCAAATGCGGAAACCGCGGTGGCAGACCACGCGCCGACGCTGCGCTCGCCGCCGACCGGCGACAGGAAGATGCTCGCACCGGTCGAAATCGCGGGGCACAGGTAGGAGTCGTCGTAGGCGGCGGTGGTGGAACCGGAGTAGAGGTCCTCGTCAAAGCCCCAAGTGCGGGCAAGGTTGGTGACGAGTACGCCGTCCGTGTCGTAGGTGTACATCGGCGCGTCTGAGCCGTTGACCTGGGTGACGGCGCTCGCGGAGGCGATGGCTGAACCGGCGACGAGCGCCAGTGACACAACTCCAACAGCGGCGAAGCGGGTCTTGTGATTGAGCTTCATGAAATCTGTTCCTGTTCTCGGTGGTGGAGGTGCCGGCTACGCGGTCTTTGCGACGCGGTACGAGACGACGCCGGTCGTGGGAGGGAGGAATCCGAACTTTTTCTTGACGGCGCCAGCCTTGGACACCAGCGTCTGGGCGTTGGTGAGCGCGCCCCCCTGAGCCGAGTCAAGGAGCTTGAAGAGACCTGCGTCGTACTTCACATTTGTGGAGTCCATTTTCGCGTTCTCGACGACGAGGTAGGTGTCGCGACCCCAGGTGGTGTCTGCGTAGTACGCGGAGTTCGGAGCCATCGTGGTGCCAGTGCCGGTGATCGGCGTGACGCCGGCAACGAGGGAACCGAGTATGCCGGTGCCTCGCTTGTCGTACGAGGCACCGGTGTTCATGGCAACCCAACGAGATACTGCCATCGGCATGACGGACTCGGCGGTCAGGGTGGTCGCGTCGTGCTCCTGTCCTTCGACGACACAGCCGCCCTCGGTGACGGTCTTCATGAGCGTCTCAGTCGAGCCGATCTTCGCCAGGAAATCCTTGCGGGTGCCGGATCCGTTCTGGGGAATGATCGGCGTGACCGTGACACCGCTGATCTGGAAGCCGGGTGAGCACTCGTAGAGACTCTTCATCTGTGAAGTATTGATTCCCTCGATGCCCGTCGCTGCACCCTTATAGGCGTACGCGATGGCGTCGCGGGCGAACGGAACATAGAGAAGCTCGCCGGCGTCGTTCCGGGTTCCCGCGCTTGAGGACCGTGCGATGTCGACCTGGCCGGAGATGACGACGTTGGCCGGGCTTCCGGTGGAACCGGAGGTGTACTGTCCACCGTCGATTGAGCGGCTCAGCGCCTTGACGCCGTCACCGGAGCCGTTGGGCCGGCCGAAGCGCGGCCCGTTGGGCTTCGTGGTGATGTACGCCGAGCCCGTAGCGTCGAATGACCCGATGGTTGCGGAGTTGACCGTGGAACGCACAACTGACCCGGTTACATTGGTTCCGTTCGCGAGGGCGCTGACGACGTCCTCGAGGGTGTCGGAGCCCACGATGCTGTAGCTGTTGGACACGGGGTCAGCCATGGCCGGTGAAGCAAGGGCAATGCCGGAGATGGCAACGCCGACAGTTGCGCAGAGCGCAATAGCCTTCTTCGAAATCACTGTGATGCCTTTCGGATGTGGTGCTCGAGACGCTTCCGGGCGGACGCGTCTTTCCTGGCGTTTCGCTCCGGTGCCCAGGCCCCGTATCGAGTCGTCAAGCCGGTACGCGGCATCAGAATCGTCTCCTGAAGCGCGAAATCATGGGAACCGAGCCTGCTGCGAACAGTCCGGCGAGTAGTCCAGCGGGAACCGCAGCAGAGACCGGGCCGATGGCAGGGTCGTCGGGGGTCGGCTTGCCGACGAGCGGGCCTGCCGCTGAGCCTGTCGCCGCGGGATCGGCTGCGACACCGGTGACGGGCGCCGCGGCGGCCGCAACGGCGGTCGCCGCGCTGGCTGCCGCCGGACGGGAGTAGGTGGCCGTCGCGCCGCTGGAGGCCGCCGCAGGGATCGATGGGGAGACAGGCTTCGTAATCGGGCTGATGCCGTCCTTGATCGCCGTCGCCGCCAGCAGGGCTTGGGCGATCCAGGCTTGTGGCATCGGCGCGTAGCCCGCCGGGAGCTGCCCCAGGGCCGTGCCGGGGACCTGGCCCCGCGATGCGGCGTAGGTGATCAGGTTCGCGTACTTGGCACGGAGGGCCGCGTCGGTCTGCAGTGGATTCAGGGCCGCGTAGACCGGCATCGTCAGCGGGTAGGCAGTGGGCGCCGCCATCGCCTGCGCCGACTGTGGATCGTACTCGAGCACCTTCGACTGTGTGGGCGTGGGTGTCATTGCGCTGGCCGCCGCGAGCATCGACCCCGACGTCGGCGCGACGAATTCCCCGGCAGAGTTCCTCAGTGACGCCGTCACATTCTGAAAGCGAGCTGCGGACGCCGTCGTGGTGAGACCGAGCACTGCCTGATCGCCCGCGAGACTGCGCACGGCCTTCTGGTACTTACGCGGGGTGGCATTGAGATCCCACTCGCCCAGCGCCTGCCCGTCGCCGCGCAGTGTCAAGTAGGCACCGGTTTCCCAATCAGAGGCGTAGGGCCGCCACGTAACAAGGTTCACAGGACCCGGAGCGGTGGAAGCGGTATCGGGGACAGTCTCGACCGGGTCGGCCTTGGGTAAGCTGTCTTTGGGGAGGGTCAGCCCCGTGCCGGTCGGGTTCACCGCGGTGCTGGTGGAGTAGTACGGGTTCACGATCATGCCCGACTCGTCGGGGGTGCCGTTCAAGAAGGCGACCGCCTCGGTATCCGCTAATACGTAGTGCCACAGTTGTGTGGCCAGATCGGAGCGGCCGGAGGGCGCGAGCACATCGGAGAGCGAGATGCTATTCAGGTCCTGGTAGGCCCACTCCGGGTCGTTGATCTTGAGGAACTCCGGGTCACGCGTGATGTTGGCCGCATTCTTTCCCTGCTCGGCGTAGCTCGTGTAGTTCACGTGGGTGAGGTCGGCGCCCGGCGGCAGGGAACCGATGTAGGACGCGGTGAGAAGTTTCGCCAGCAGTCGCGGCGTGAGATTCACCGTCTTGAAAGCCTGGGTCTCGGCGTCGATGTAGGCCTGCGGAACATCCCCGGATGGCCTGACACGTCTGTCGATCGCAAAACTCACCGTGATACCGGCGATGCCGACCGGGGCGTATTGCAGGGGGTCCGCGGCGGTGGTGCTGTAGGGCCTAGACGTGAAGGCAAGTGGTCCCGGGACCTTCTGTGCAGCCGAGGCGAGGGAATCGGCCTCACTGCCGGTCGACAGCACGAAGGCCGAACCGTTCGTGCCGGCGCACAACTCGGGCTGCCAGGAGGAGATCGCACCGGCGATGAGCTCACTGCCGCTCAGCTGCGCTTCGGAGCTGCCGATCTCACAACGGATGCCGACGGTCTTGAAATCGAGCTTGACGGCGACGCTGTGCTGCCATGCATCCCAGAACAGGCCGGGGCGGATGATCTGGGTCACTCCAGAGTCACCGGTGCCTCGGGGGATGATCACGAGCCAGCAGGACTGGCCCGTCGTCGGCTGCCCGGTGACGATGACCGGTTGGCCGCAGCCGAGGCCCGGTGATTGCATCGACGTCTGCATCTCGAACTTCGCTGACCCGGTGCCGGTGTCATCGGACCCGGCCCACTTGATCTCATTCGAGGTGAACGGGGTGTAGAACTGGTTCGACGCCAGGTCGACGCCGACGATGCCGCTCGGCAGGGTAACGCCATCGGCGGTCGCGTCACCGCGGGCGGTCTGTACCTTGCCTGCTGTGTCGGTGATGTAGTGGGTCGGCACGGAGGAACCGGTGTTCTTGAAGACCGCCGAAATGGACTCGCCGCTGGCCGCCCTGAAAGGGATAGCCGTGAACGGGCCCGCGGAAGCGCCGTAGTTCGGGGTGGTGTACTGCTCATCCTCTGCCGCGATGTTCGGGGCCAGACCCTTGGCGGCCTCGACCGCTTCAGGATCTTCGGGGTCGACGTTGGGTACGACCCCAGAGTCGCGCCCCGCGTTTGCGAAAGCGCCGTACTGGCAGGTCGTGCGGTCGGGATGCCCGGGATGCAACGGGTCCTCGCCCCAGCACTGCGCGATCTGCAGGAAATTCTCACCGCCCACGTTGCCCTGCGGCCGGGTGGACTTCTTATTGCCTGCACCGGTCCAACTGACGAGCACACCCTCAGATGTGAGGTCCGTCGTCTTCGACACCGTCACCGCGAGGTCGGGAAACGGTGACCCGGTGGGCGTGATCGCGCTCGCCGCGGTGACCGTGACGGCGCTCGAGGTGTCGGCGGACGCCGGCGACGGGGCTAGCGCGCCGAGAACCGATACCCCGATCCCCACGACTAAACCGACGACGATTCCGCTGGCACCCGCACGGACCCAGATCGACTCCGTGGCAACGGTACGGCGCGTCATTTCAAGCCCGCTTTCGCGGCCAGCGGCTTCAGCCGCCGCCAGAGCACCGGCGGCAGCACAGCCGACCCGATCAGGAGGATTCCGGCGAAGAGCATAATGCCCTGCTGGGCTCCCCAGCCGGTGTCGGGGAGGGTGAACGGCGAGGCCACCGCGTTGCCCACGACCCCGGAACCGGTGCCTCCGGCCGAGACCAGGGCACCGTTCTCGTCGTAGACCGCGGCCACGGCATCCGTTGGGCCGGCCGCCACGCCACCCCCAGCAGCACCCGCAGCGGCATCGGCCGCCGCGGCACCGCCCGCGGCGGTGCCGCCGGTGCCCGTACCGGAGGTCGGAGTATCGCCCGGCGCGCCGGCGGTGCCGGTCGTGCACTGGCTGGTGCCGACTTTGTCACACTCGGCGGGCTGCGCGGCCGTCACGGCCAGCTGGTTACTCGAGGGCGAATCGCCGGGCTTGAACGTCGGGTTGTTGCACTTGTTGATGTCCACGCCGGAGACATCCGCGCCGGGCACCCGCTTGATCTGGTCGAACCCGGCCAGCACGAGGTTCATCGGCAGCGGCGAGTACCCGAGAGCCTCCGCCTGCTGCTGCCCCTCGCAGAGCATGTAGTTTGCGAAGGCCCCCAGGGTGAGGCCCTTCTTCTCCGTGAAGACACCGCCGACCGCGGTCGGAACGATCATGTAGGAGTAGCTCGACAACGGGTAGCTGCGCGCGTCGGCGTTGTTGTAGACGCCGTCGAGGATCTGGGTGAGGTAGTCGGGGCTGGTGACGGGGACATCCGTCTTGATCTGCGCCTGGAGCAAGGCCACCGCGACCGAGTCGGCGGTGGGTTCCACGTAATAGCCGGCCGCATTGAGCACCTTGGCCACCGGGAATCCGGCTTCGAGGGCGTAGGAGTACTCGACGTAGGTGATCGCGCCTTCGCCGTAGTCCTGGCTCACATAACCGGCCACGCCGGAGGAGCCGCTCTGTGCCTTGGCGTTGCCGTAAGTCGGGTACTGGGAGGTGAGACCGCAGGAGGTGCGGCCGACCTTGGCGCAGAAGGCGCTCCACAGGTCAGGGTGCTGCTTGGACATCCAGAGGGTGAACTGGGCGGTCGACCCGGAGCCGTCGGAGCGAACGACCGGCACGATGCCCTTGTCGGGCATCGCCAGGCCGGGGTTGTCGGTCTGGATCGCCGGGTCGTTCCACTTGGTGATGACGCCCGTGAAGATCTTGGTGATCACCTCACCGCTGAGGCGCAGGTTGGAGACCCGCACCCCGCCGATCTTGAGGTTGTACATGAACGAGGAGCCGCCGGCCACAATCGGCATGTACGCGTAGCCGCGGGACGGCACCTCGGGGGCCGAGTTGTCCTCCGGCCGGGTCTGGAACGGGATCTCGCTGACGGCGAAGTCGACGTTGCCAGCGACGAAGTCACGCCGGCCGGCCGACGAGCCGACGCCCGAGTAGTTGACGGTCATGCCATAGTTCGAGGCCACGTTCTTGCGCCACTGGTCGAGGGCGTTCTGCGACCAGGTCGAGCCGGTACCGGTGATCGGGTCGTAGCTCACGGCCTGGGCAGGCACGGTGCCGAGCACGCTGACCAGCACGACGGTGAGGGCGAACAGGGCGCGGATTGCACGAATCCGCCGGGGCTGGCGCGTCACGAGGACGTCTCCTTCGGGTTGGGGTCTGACGGTGGGGCGGATGGCGTAGGCGCGGATGGCGGTGGCCGGTGGTCGTCCTGCGCGGCCGAGGCGTCGAGCAGGACTCGGCGGTTGCCCTGAAGGGTGATGCGCTGAAGGTCGCGAGCGGATGCCGCGACGACCCGTTCCTGCTGCCGGCGGCCCAGCTGGCCGGGACCCTTACCCCCGATCAGGCGGGCGATCGCGAAGAGTGCGAGCACCAGCAGGATCAACACGGCAGCGGAGCCGAAGCCGCGGGCGATCATGTTCGGCTCGGGGGACTTGACGAAGTCGAAGACCTGCAGCGGCAGGGAGATCATCGGACCCTCGAACGGGTTCCAGTTGACGACGGCGGTCACCCCGGATGTGAGCAGCACCGGACTGGTCTCGCCGATTCCGCGAGCCGTGCCGAGGATCACGGCCGTGGCCAGACCGGGCCGGGCCGTCGGCAGAACGACGTGCCACACCGTGCGCCACCGGGTCGACCCGAGGGCGTAGGCGGCCTCGCGCAGGTTGCCGGGCACAAGCCGCAGCACGATGTCGGAGGCCCGGATGACGATGGGCAGCATCATGACGGTGATGGCCATCGCCGCAGCGAAGCCCGAGCGCTGATGGGTGATCAACACGATGATCGCGGAATAGACGAAGAGTCCGGCGACGATGGAGGGCAGGGCCGTCATCGCATCCGAAATCGTGCGCACGAAGCGGGCGAACTTGCCGCCGACCTCGTTGAGGAAGAGCGCCGTCAGGATTCCGAGCGGGATCGTGATGGCGAGGGCCATCGAGATCTGCATCAGCGTGCCCAGGATCGCGTGCACGATTCCACCGACCTCGAGGCCGTCCAGCGGGCCGGCGAGCTCCATGCTCTGCGTGAAGAAGTTCAGGTGCGGCAGGGCCTCCTGGCCGCGCACCAGCGTAAACGCCACCACGAAGACCAGGGCGCCGAACAGCACCACCCCGGCACTGGCGAGCAACACCCCCATCACCCGGTCCTTGACCTCCTGCCAGTCGCTGGCGAAGCTCACCAGCAGGGCGTAGAAGCCGATGAAGGCGATGAAGGCCACGAGCAGCCAGCCGACGCCGCCGGAGAGCGGACTGAACCAACCGAACAGCAGCACAGCGACGGCGATGCCTGCGGAGGCGGCGCCGAGCACATTGAACCGGTCGTCGAGGCGGGCGCCGCGCACCCGGCGTCGCGGGCCGATCGGGGCGCCCCCGGGGGACGGGATCGTGGTGGTGTGCGCCGGGGCCGTCGGTGTCGGTTCGGGGGTGACCGTTCCGGTGGGTTCGAGGAGGATCGTCATCAGTCGCTCTCTGCCCCGGATCGGGACCGTGCCACGATCGACGAGGCCGTGAAGTTGATCACGAGGGTGATCAGGAACAGGACAAGCCCGGCTGCCATCAGCGCGGAGAGGCCGAACGAGCTGGACTCGCCGTAGCGGAGGGCGATGAGTGCGGAGACGGAGTTGGTGCCGGTCTTCAGCACCTCCCAGTTGATTGTGAAGATCGGGGAAATGATCATGTAGACGGCGATGGTCTCACCGAGGGCTCGGCCGAGGCCGAGCATGGTGCCGCCGATGATGCCACCGCGACCGAAGGGCAGCACGACCGCACGGATCATGCCCCACCGCGTCGACCCGAGGGCGAACGCGGCCTCGCGTTCGCCGATCGGAGCCTGGGAGAAGGCCTCGCGCATCACCGAGGTCTGGGTGGGCACCACCATGAGGCCCACCACGATGCCGGCGATGAACGCCGAGGAGGTGAAGGCGCTCGCCTCGGTCAGGGTCTGGCCGGTGATGTCCTCGACCCGGAAGAACGGGATCCAGCCGAAGTAGGTGGAGATCCAGGTGGCGACCGGGATCACGTTGGCCTGCAGGAAGAAGACACCCCAGAGGCCGAAGACCACACTTGGCACGGCGGCCATCAGGTCGACGAGCGTGACGAGCGTGGAGCGCATCCGGCCCTGGGCGACCTCGGAGATGAGCAGGGCCGTGCCGAGGGCGAGCGGCACGGCGACGCACATCGCGATCACCGCGATCGTGATGGTGCCGAACAAGACGGATGCGATGCCGAATTTCTGCGACTCCGGTGACCAGTCCTGCTCGACCAGGAAGCTGAAGCCGGCGACCCCGAGGGCCTCCGAGGCCCGCAACGACAGGAACAAGCCCACGGCGAGCATGATCGCCACGGTTATGCAGCCGGCGAGGAAGGCCACCGAACGGAACACCGAATCCGAGACCGAAGGACGTGCTGCCAGGGAACGGCGCGGGGACGAGTCCGGGTTCGCCGGATCGATCGTTGGCGGCTCGACCGCAAGCGCGTCGAAAAGGGTCGAAAACGACATGGGTGTCCTTGCACATTCGGGTGTGGGGAGCGGAACAAACGCGGCGGTAGCACGTCCGAGACATATGTTTGGGGCGCTGGGTTAACACTGAGCGTCGATTTGTCCAGCTAGAGATGGACGCGGAGTGGAGAGTTGACCGGGCGTGATCGCTGCCGCCGCGGAGTCGGCTCAGCGGGAGGCTGACGTGGCCGCGGGCGACGGGGTCGCGCCCGCGTCCGGGGCGATCGTCGGCGCGTGCGTCGGCGTCTGCGATGTGGACGTCGGGGTGGGAGTCGGAGGTACCTCAGGCACGGGAAAGGCCGCGCTCGCCACGATCGATGTAACGGTTATCCCCAGACGCCACACCGTTTGTGCCGCCGGAAGGCTTGCGAGCACCGTACCCGGCGGCACCGTAGAGTTCGCACGGGACTCAGTCAGCACGACGAAACCGGCCTCCTCGAAGGCGACAGCAGCCGCGGCCTGGGTGAGTCCCCGCACCGTCGGGATCGCGTTCGATCCGGAGGCGATGACGAGGTCGACCGTGCGGCCTGGATCGATGCGGGTTCCCTCGGCCGGGAGGCTCGCCAGGACGGTGTCGGCCGGCAGGGCCGAGGCCTGCGTCTCGACGGCGCCGACCTCCAGTCCGGCCGCGGCGAGCGCTGCTCGGGCTGCAGCGAGGGTCAGGGAGGTGAGCTCGGGCATCCGAACTCTCTGAATCAGGATGTCCGTTGAAATGCCGTCGGTCGCGGGCACCGGGCTCGGCGTCGGCGGCGGCGTCGGGAGACTGCTCGCGACGGCGATCGACGCCGGCTCGGACCCGCTCGCGGCCACGACCCAGCCGACGGCGATGCCCCCGACGACCAGCAGGGCCAGAAGCCAGAGCCCGCTGCCGCTCCGGGTGCGGCCGCTGCGCGTCCAGTCGGGTGCCGGTGCGTCGCCGGCCAAGGCCTCGGATCCCGGTGCGACGGATCCCGGTTCGTCGGATGCCGGTGCGGCGGTCTGCCCGAATACCCGGGTGCGCTCATCTCCCGCCGCTCGGCCCCGCCCGGCCGGGCCGACGACGCCGGAGGCTATCAGGATTCCGATACCGCCCGCCATCTCGGCGGCAGACTGGAATCGGCTCGCGGGATCCTTCATCAGCGCTTTGACTACGATCCGGTCGACGGCGCGAGGAATACCGGAACGCAGGACCGAGGGCACCGGCGGGGGCGCCAGCACGTGAGCCCGCATCACGGCAGCAGCCGAATCTCGCGAGAACGGCGGCTTCCCGGTGAGCACGAAGTGGAGTACGCCACCGAGCTGGTAGAGGTCGCCTCGTTCGTCGACGGCGCCGCCGCGGGCCTGCTCCGGCGACATGTAGTACACACTGCCCAGGACGCCCGGGGCGACGGGTTCGATTGGCAGATCCGGAACCCCCTGATCCTCCCGGGCCTGCGGCGCGGGTGCGCTGCGCAGGACGTCGGTTCCGAGGACCGGCCTGCCGGCGGCATCCGCCAGACCGAAATCGAGCAGCCGCACATCCCCGATCAAGAATCCTCCCCCCTCGTCGGTGTCGACCATGATGTTCGCCGGGGACACGTCCCGGTGGATCAGTTTACGAGCATGTGAGGCCTCGAGCGCTCGCAGCACGGCCGAGGCGATGGTGAGCGCCTGGCCCGGCTCGAGGGCGCCGTTTTGCTCGATGTGCTCCGCGAGGGTGATGCCGGGCACGAGCTCGAGGGCAATCCAGGCCTGCGGTTCCTCTCCCGTGTCGTGTACGCCGATGCCGAGCACCTGCGCGATGTTCGGGTGCCGCAGGCCGGCCGCCGCCGTGGCCTCGGCGAGGAACGCCCGCCGGGAGTGGTCGGACCGCGACAGGTGCGGGTGCAGGATCTTGAGTGCGACCACCCGGTGGGCGCCGACGTCACCGTCCGAAAACGTGGCGGTGTCGACGGCGGCGAAAACGGATGCCGACCCACCGGTACCGAGAAGATCGCCGAGCCGGTACCTGCCGGAGATCAGGCCGTCTCCAGCCGAGGTCTTGTCCGTCACGAAGCTCCTCAACCTGCCAGATCGGCGTAGGAATCGGCCGTCGCGGCGACGGTGTTCACGTAGGAATCGACGTGGTTGTAGGCGAACACGGCGGCGCGCCAGCGATCGGGCCGGGACAGCTCGCCATAGTGGCAAAGGTAACGGCCGGCAGCGAGGGCGGCATCATCGATTTGTTGCGGGTCGTCGACGCCGTCCCCGTTGCCGTCGGCACCCCACCGCTGCCAGGTCGCGGGGATGAACTGCAGTGGCCCGACCGCACGGTCCCATTCGGTGCTGCCGTCCCAGGCCCCGCGGTCGGTGTCGCCCATCGCGGCGAAAGCGCCGCCATCGAGTGCCGGGCCGAAGATGCCCGGGCGGGCGGCGCCATCCGCACTGAGTGCCGAACCGTCGTGGCTGCCGTGACCGGATTCGACGTTGCCGAGGGCGGCCAGGGTACTCCAACCGAGGTGGCAGCCCGGTTGTTCGGCCGCCAGGGCCAGGGAAGCCCCTGCATAACCGAGCAGGGCGCGCACGGGGATGCCGGCCGCTGGGGAGACGCGGACGGCCCAGGCAGGGTCGGCGAGCGCCGCATTGCCATCAATCGGAGGCGCAGCCGTCGGCAGGGCAAGCGTGGCGGGCGCTGGTTCGGCCGCGGGCAGCGATCGGGCAAGCTCTGGCGGCACGGTGGTGATGACCGCCGACGCGGCCGGTGCGACACTGGCCCGCACGCCCTCGGGTGCCTGGAAACCGGGTACCAGCCAGCCGAAGACCAGCCAGCCGAGTACGGAGAGGCCGGCGACCGTGGCGATCATGGTGGTTCCGCGGTGCTTGCGCACGGTCACCAGGACAGAGCCCGTTCCTCGTCGGAGAGGACCCGGTTGCCGCGCTGCCCGGCCTCCGTGGCGTGACGGGCGTCCGCACCGACGAGCGCGCTGTGGAAAGCCTCAATGGTTCCAGCCGAGGCCTCACGGCTGGTCGACGCCGCGCCATACCAGCGCCCTGCAGTCATCACGACTACATCACCGACGCTGATCACCCACCCGTGTGTGCCGGCCCTGGGACCCGTGACAACCGTGGCAACCATCGAATCGCACTGGCCTTTGAGTTCGAGGACGTGGGTTCGCGCGCTGGAGAACGTTGCGTAGACGGAGGAGCTACGGCCGAGCTCGCGCCGGTTCGAGGCGAGCAGTCGCCAGATGCCGGAGTGCCGCGGCGCTCCCGTGAGCAAGGGACCGGCGCGGTACCCGTCCCGCACGGCGACCGCCCTAACGGGAGTGGCGACATTCTGCACACTTTCACGGAAAGCCACCCATCCGTGCAATCGGGGGTCGGCGGCGGATTCAAACGCCGAGAAGACGATGCTCGGGCTCGGCGACAAGATGACTCCCTGGGCAAGGATGATGCAGCGAAGGGGCCACTGTGACGTGTAGGCGGCTCGGATAGGCCGACCCCGCGTGTACTTTCCAGCCCACGAATGTCCGGTCCGGGAGCATCACCTGAACCGGAGGTGAACGAGGGATGGCCGGCGCTGTAAGAACGCGCGAAAGATGTCCCACACTCAGGGGTCGTCCTAGCGGCGGAAGGCCTTCCGGGCCAGCCAGTTTCCAAGGAACTGAACCAACTGCACCAGCACGATGATCAGGAGCACGGCGGCCCAGGTCACGACCGGGTTGAACTGTCGGTAACCGTAGAGCAGCGCGAAGTTTCCGAGGCCGCCGCCGCCGACGTAGCCGGCGACCGCCGACATGTCCACGAGCGCCACGAAGATGAAGGTGTAGCCGAGGATGAGCGGGCCGAGCGCCTCGGGCAGCAGCACGGTGAAGATGATCCGGATCGGCCCGGCCCCCACGCTGCGGGCCGCCTCGATCACGCCCGGCGTCACGGTGAGCAGGTTCTGCTCCACGATCCGTCCCATGGCGAAGGATGCCGCGAGAGAGATCGTGAAGATGATCGCCGCGTTTCCGATGCCGGTTCCCACCACGACCCGCGCCAGCGGCTGGGCGGCGGCCAGGAAGATGATGAACGGGATCGGCCGCACGATGTTCACCAGCAGGTTCAGCACCACGAAGACCCCGCGGTTCTCGAGGATGCTGCCGGCGCGGGTCAGATACAGGCCGAGGCCCACGAGCAGGCCGCCGATCCCGCCGAAGAAGAGCGTGAGACCGACGATGTAGAGGGTCTCCCCCGCGGCGATCCAGAGTTCGGGCAACAGGTCGATCAGACTGTCCATCTCAGCGCACCTCGGTCACGGTCGTGAGGGTTCGCACCCGGTCGAGCGCGGCGTCGATGGCGGCGTCGGCCGCGGCATCCGTCGCCCCCGGCGTGGCCAGTGCCAGCGTCAGGTGCCCGAACGACCGGCCCTGGATCTCGTTGATACCGCCGTAGACGACCTCGAAGGTGACGCCGGCGGAGACGAACTCGCCGAACACGCGGGCCTGATCGACGCTGCTGTCGCGGAACGCCAGCGTGACGAGGCGACCCGGGTGACGCCGCCGCAGCACGGCGAGTTCCGACGAAGAAGGGAGACCCTTGACCACGGTCGAGACGAACCGGGCGGAGGCCGCCTGCTGCGGGTTCGAGAACACGTCGAATACGTCGCCGCGCTCGATCACCCGGCCCTGGTCCATCACGGCGACCTTCGTCGCCAGGGTCTGGATGACATCCATCTCGTGCGTGATCACGATGATGGTGACCCCGAATTCCTTATTCACCCGCCCGAGCAGGTCCAGAACCTCGGAGGTGGTCTCCGGGTCGAGGGCGCTGGTGGCCTCGTCGGCGAGCAGGATGCCCGGCTGGCTGGCTAAGGCCCGCGCGATGCCCACGCGCTGCTTCTGGCCGCCGGAGAGCTGGTCGGGATAGGCGCCCGCCTTGTCGCCGAGCCCGACGAAGTCGAGCATCTCGGCAACCCGGGCCCGGCGCTTCTCCTTCGTTTGGCCGGCCACCTCGAGCGGATAGGCGACGTTCGCCGCGACGGAGCGTGACCCCAGAAGGTTGAACTGCTGGAAGATCATCCCGATGCCCAGCCGCACCGGGCGCAGCTCCCGCTCGGGCAGGCGGGCGATGTCGGTGCCGTTGATCAGGATCTCGCCCGACGTCGACCGTTCGAGGGCGTTCACAAGCCGCACCAGGGTGCTCTTGCCTGCCCCCGAATAACCGATGATGCCGTAGACGTCCCCGGCGTCGATCGTGAGGCTGACCTTGTCGATGGCGACGACCTCGGCCCCGCCCCGGGTCGTGGGCAGGTACACCTTACTCACGTCACGCAGTTCGACAACGGGGGTGGGGGCGGGCATGGGACGTCCTTACTGACTGGCGTGGCGCCGGGCTGGGCGGCTGTGCTGGGCTGAGGTCGGACAGCGCTACTTCTGGGCTGCGGTGTCCTTCTCGACCGTGGCAAGGGACGACTCGAGGTCGGCGACCGGAGTCTGGACCATCACGGCGGACCCGGCGGACACGTCGAGCACGCCGTCCTGAACGGCCTTCGTTGTCTGGTAGATCTCGACCAGCTTCTGGTACGTGGGGTTGTCCTTGTCCTCGGCGCGGGCCGCGAAAACGTTCACGTACGGCAACGCGTTGGGGTCGGTGGGGTCGTCCTGGGCGAGGGCGTCATCGACCTTTAGGCCGGCCTTCTCGACGAAGTCGTTGTTGATGATCGCAGCGGCAACGTCAGGAAGAGATGTGGCGGTGAGCGACGCCTCGAGCGCGGTCACGGTGACCTTGGACTTCTTGGTGTCGATGTCGTCGAGGGTCGAGTAGATGCTGCCGCCGTCGCTCAGCGTGATCAGCTTCGCGGACTGCAGCACGAGCAGCGCGCGGGCCAGGTTGCTCGCGTCGTTCGGCACCGCGACGGTGTCGCCCTTTTTGATCTCATTGACGTCGTCGTACTGGGTGGAGTACAGGGCGAGCGGGTAGATCGCGGTGGCGCCGACCGGCGTCAGGTCGTCCTTGCTGGCCACGTTGTATTCGGCGAGGTAGACGATGTGCTGGAACTGGTTCAGGTCGAGTTCGCCCGCGGAGAGGGCCGGGTTCGGCTGCCCGAATTCGGCGAAGTCGACGATGTCGACCGTGATGCCGGCATCCGCCGCGGCCTCCTCGTAGACGGCCCAGTAGGGGTCGCTCGCACCGACGACGCCGATCTTAACGGTCTCGTCGGCGGCCGCGCCGGAGCAACCGGCGAGCAGTGCGGCGAGCGGTACGACCGCGAGGGCGGCGAGCAGTTTCTTCTTCACGATGGGGTTCCCTTTGTCAGCTGTGGTGCCGTCTGGTCGGCGGCGGATGCCGGCGCGTTTTTCGGGCACAGAAGAACCACGGGTCGAGAAGGGGTGGGAGTCTGTGCCGCTGCATCGCGAGGCACGTCCCAAGGCTATCGGCAGATGCTGCGCCGCGTGCGCTCCTCCGTCACACGCGGTCACAGCATCTGCGAAACTAACCCTCGATCAGCTCAGAGAGTTCGATCCAGCGGGTTTCGAAGCCCGCGATGGCGGACTCCAGCGTCTGTAGTTCGGTGCTGAGCACGCCAAGGCCGTCGAAGTCGGACTGGTCGTGCACGGCGAGGCTCTCGTGCAGGGCCGCGACCCGCGCATTCTGCTTGGCGACCTTGCGATCGATGGAGGCGAGTTCCTTCTGCGCGTTGCGGAGGTCGGCGCCGCCGATGGCGAGCTTACGCGACGCCTTCCCGCCGGAGGTGTTCGCCGCGTTCGCCTCGGCGGGCTTGTCGATGCCGCTCGTCTGCTTCCTGCGCATCTCGAGGTACTGGTCCACACCGCCGGGAAGGTGGCGGAAGCCGCCCTCGGTGACCGCGTACTGGTTGTCGGTGACGCGCTCGATCAGGTACCGGTCGTGCGAGACGACGAGCAGGGTGCCGGGGAAGGAGTCGAGCAGGTCTTCCATGGCCGCGAGCATGTCGGTGTCCAGGTCGTTGGTGGGCTCGTCGAGGATCAGCACGTTCGGCTCGTCGAGCACGATCAGAAGCAGCTGCAGGCGCCGCTTCTGGCCACCGGAGAGGTCCTTGACCTGGGTGGTCAGCTGGGCGCTCATGAAGCCCATGCGCTCGAGCATCTGGCCGGGCGTGATCTCCTTGCCGCCGGCCATGTACGACGTCTTCTGGCGGCCGATAACCTCGCTGACGCGGTCGTTCTGGATGCCGTCGAGCTCGAACAGCTGCTGGGTGAGCACGGCGACCTTGATGGTCTTGCCACGCTTGACCGTGCCCGTAGTGGGCATCAGCGTGCCGGCCACCAGGTTCAACAGCGTGCTCTTGCCGGCGCCGTTGACGCCCATGATGCCGGTGCGCTCGCCCGGTGCGATGCGCCAGGTGATGTCGTTCAGCACGGTCTTCTCGCCGAACTTCACTCCGATGTCGATCAGGTCGACGACATCCTTGCCGAGTCGCTGCATGGCCATCGACTGCATCGACACGGTGTCGCGGGGCGGCGGCTCGTTCTCGATCAGCTCGTTGGCGGCGTCGATGCGGAACTTGGGCTTCGCGGTGCGGGCGGGGGCACCGCGCCGCAGCCAGGCCAGTTCCTTCTTCATCAGGTTCTGGCGCTTGCCCTCCATCACGCTGCTCATCCGGTCGCGTTCGACGCGCTGCAGGATGTAGGCGGCGTAGCCTCCCTCGAAGGGTTCGATCAGGCGGTCGTGCACCTCCCAGGTCATGTTGCAGACCTCGTCGAGGAACCACCGGTCGTGGGTGACGACCACCAGCCCGCCGGAGTTCGTGGCCCAGCGGGTCTTCAGGTGACCGGCCAGCCAGGAGATGCCCTCCACGTCGAGGTGGTTGGTGGGTTCGTCGAGGAAGATGACGTCGTGGTCACCGATCAGCACGGCGGCCAGAGCCACCCGGCGGCGCTGGCCACCGGAGAGGTCATCGACGAGGGCGTCCCAGGGAATGTCCCGCACGAGTCCCGCAATCACGTCGCGCACCTTGGCGTCGCCCGCCCAGACGTGTTCGTCGATGCCGCCGACGATGGTGTGGCCCACGGTCTGGCCCGAAGCGAGGTCGTCGGACTGGTCGAGCATGCCGATGGTGACGCCGCGCCGGCGCGTGACGCGGCCCGCGTCGGGTTCCATCCGGCCGGCGAGCAGGCGCATCAGGGTGGACTTGCCGTCGCCGTTGCGGCCGACGACGCCGATCCGGTCGCCTTCGTTGAGACCGGCGGTGACGCTGTCAAAAATGACGCGAGTGGGAAATTCAAGGTGCAGGGACTCGGCCCCGAGCAAATGTGCCATAGCCTTCAAGTTTAGCTGGCGCGGCTGAGAGCCCCGCGCGCACCGGTTTCGCACCCGGTGGCCTGACTGTTGCCGAATCGGACATCTGTTGCCGACACACCGGCAACAGATGTCCGATCGGGCCACAGTTGCGGCAAAAAAAGGGGAGCTAGTCGTGGATGATCCGGGCCCCGTGCACCGGACCGGTGGCGCGTACCACGCGCAGGCGGGACGCGCTCAGGGCGACCTGGAGTTCGAGGGCGCTGTCGGCATCCGCGACCAGGAAAGCCACAGTCGGGCCGGAGCCGGAGAGCAGGCCGGCCAGGGCGCCGTTCGCCTCACCCAACTCGAGCACCTTGCCCAGGCCGGGGGCCAGGTGCAGCGCGGGAGCCTGCAGGTCGTTGTGCAGGGCCTCGGCCAGCATCCGCGGGTCGCCGGCCCGAAGCGCCTGGAGCACGTTGGTGTCGACGGAGGGCTGGATCTGGGCAGGGAAGATGTCCTGGGCGTGGCGTTCGCGGTGGCGGTCGAGCTCGTTGTAGACGCCGGGGGTCGAGAGGCCGAAGTCGGCGAGGGCGAGCACCCAGTGGAACTGCCCCTTGGCCAGGGCTGGGCTGAGCTGGTCGCCGCGCCCGGTGCCGATGGCGGTGCCGCCGGTGAAGGCGAACGGGACGTCAGCGCCGAGGGTCGCGGCGATCTCGATGAGGTCGTCGCGGGTGGCGTCGGTTCCCCAGAGGGTGTCGCACGCGAGGAGGGTGGCCGCGGCATCCGCCGACCCGCCACCCATGCCGCCGGCGATGGGCACGTTCTTCTCGATCGAGAGGCGCACTCCCCCGCGATAGCCGGCCTTACGGGCCAGGGCGCGCGCGGCCTTGATGGCGAGGTTGCTGCCGTCGACGGCGAGACCCGAGGCGTCTATGGGACCGGTGAACACGACCGAGAAGTCGTCGGCCGGCCAAGCGCGCACGTCTTCGAACAGTGACACGGCCTGGTAAGCGGTGGCCACCTCGTGGTACCCGTCTTCGAGGACCGCACCGACCTTGAGGAACACGTTGATCTTTCCGGGCGCCCGCGCATGCACCACGGGGGAAGGGGCCGGGTTGGTCATGTGACTAACCTAGCCCAGCCGCACAGTCGCGACTGCCCCGCGGCGGCACGCGTCAGTGTGCGGCGAGCTGGGCGCGGGCGATCGCCAGGAAGTCCTCGACCGTGAGCTGCTCGCCGCGCTCGGTAGGGTCGATTCCGGCGCGCGTCATGATCTCGGTGGCACTCGATGGGTCACCGAGAACGGCGGACAACGACTGGCGCAGCATTTTGCGGCGCTGCTGGAACGCGGCATCGACGAGGGCGAAGGTGGCGCGGCGCAATTCCTCGGATTCAAGCGGCCGGGCGCGCCGTTCGAAGGCGATCAGGATCGAATCGACGCCGGGAACCGGCCAGAACACCTGGCGGCTGACCTTGCCGGCGGTGCGGAATGCCCCGTACCAGGCGGCCTTGACGCTCGGGCTGCCGTAGACCTTGTTGCCGGATGGCGCCGCGAGGCGCTCCCCCACCTCGGCCTGGACCATGACCACTCCGGCCCGGATGGAGGAGAAGTGCTCCAGCAGATAGAGCAGCACCGGCACCGACACGTTGTAGGGCAGGTTCGCCACGAGGCGGCTCGGGTCGCCGGGCAGTTCGGTGATCTTGAGCGCGTCGTTGCGGATGACGGTGAGCGGCGCTCCGGGATGCATCAGCTCGACCGTCAGCGGCAGCTGCTCGGCGAGCCGGTCATCGATCTCCACGGCCACGACGGTCGCGCCGGTCTCGAGCAGCCCCAGCGTGAGGGATCCCAGCCCGGGGCCCACCTCCAGCACGGTGTCGCCGGGTGAGACGGTTGCGACCTTGACGATGCGTCGCACGGTGTTGCCGTCGATGACGAAGTTCTGGCCGAGCTTCTTGGTGGGGTTGACGCCCAGCATCTCGGCCAGGTCGCGGATCTCGGCGGGGCCGAGGAGGGACCGTGCGCTGGGAGCGGCGGCTGGAGCCGCAGCGGGTGCAGCCGCGGGGTCCGCGGGCTCGGCATCCGTTTCGAGAGCGGATGCCGACTCCGGCACGGCGGCCGGCGCGGCGTGCCGGCCGCCGGTCACTTCGTCGCTGACGGGTCGGGTGCCGGCCTCGGGTTCGTCTCCGGGAGCGTAGCCGTGGCGGGGCGGGGTCATGCGAGGCCTCCGAACGGGCTCGTGTCGGGCTTTGGCTCGGTGACCGTCACCGGTTCGGCGTCCCACCGTCCGTAGACGAGTTCGGTGTTGGACGAAATCTGGGTGGCGAGAATGGTGGCCTCCGTTTCGAGGTGGTCGGCCATGGCGCGCAGGGTGTGCGGCAGCAGGTACGGCGCGTTCGGGCGGCCGCGGAAGGGTGCGGGGGTGAGGAACGGGGCATCCGTCTCGACCAGCAGCAGAGCGCGCGGCACCGCGGCCAGGGCCTCCCGCAGATTCCGGGCGTTCTTGAAGGTCACGGTTCCCGCGAACGAGAGGTACCAGCCGTTGTCGGCGAGGATGCGGGCCATCTCGGCGTCGCCGGAGAAGCAGTGGAAGACGGTGCGATCGGGCGCACCGACCCGCAGCAGGGTCTCGATCACCGCGGCGTGGGCGTCGCGGTCGTGGATCTGCAGCGCGAGGCCGTTCTGCTTGGCGATGTCGATGTGCGCCTCGAAGGAGCGGAGCTGGCTGGCGTGTCCTTCGGGGCCGGTGCGGAAGAAGTCCAGGCCGGTCTCCCCGATGGCGACGACGCGCGGGCGCGTCGCCAGTTCGGCGATCTCGGCCAGGGCGTCGTCGAGGGTGCCGGCGGCCTCGTAGACGGGGGCCTCGTTGGGGTGGATGGCGACGGCCGCGAGCATGCGCGGCTCCCGGGCAGCCATCGCGGCCGACCAGCGCGAGGTCTTCAGGTCGCCGCCGACCTGGATGACGCCGCGCACGCCGACGCTGGACGCGCGGTCGAGTTGCTCGGCCACGCTCAGCGACTGCTCGCCGTCGGCGATCTCCAAGTGGGTGTGGTTGTCGTAGACCGGAACGACGAGCGGGTCGGGCCGCGGCGGGTAGCTCAGGTCCCGGCCGGCGCCTTTTTCGCGCTGGCGCACGGGGCCGGCTTCGGGCTCGGGCTCGGGCTCGTTAGCCAACCGTGGCCTCGATGCGAGGGAACAGCGCCTCGAGCGGGGAGACCCGCGGGCCGCCGGTCCACTCCCAGGCCCGGTCGATGCGCTGGTCGGTGACCAGTCCGAAGCCGCCGAGGGCGGTCCAGAGCTTCGCCGTGGCCTGCGGTACGACCGGCGAGAGCAGCACGGCGAGCGTGCCCAGTCCGCGCACGGCGGTGACCAGCACGGCTTCGAGTCGGTCCCGGTTGGCCGGGTCCTTCGCGAGCGACCACGGCTCCTGGGCGGTGATGTAGCCGTTGAGCTCGTCGACCAGTTCCCAAATCGCGGCGATGGCGTCGTGGATGGCGAGGTGTCCGATGGACAGCGTGGCGGCATCCGTCACCCTCTTCTCGGTGCCGCGAATGAGCTCGTCGGCTTCGCTGAAGTCGACGGCGGTGGGGATCTCGCCGTCGCAGTAGCGCACGACCATGGCGATCACGCGGGAGGCGAGGTTGCCGAAGCCGTTGGCCAGCTCGGACTGGTACCGGGCGGACAGGTCTTCCCAGGAGAAAGAGCCGTCCTGGCCGAAGCTGATCGCGCGCATGAAGTAGTAGCGGAAGGCGTCGGAGCCGAACGTATCCGTGATCTGGCTTGGGGCGATACCGGTGAGCTTGGACTTGCTCATCTTCTCGCCGCCCACGAGCAACCAGCCGTGGCCGAAGACCTGGCGAGGCACCTCGATGCCCGCGGCGAGGAGCATTGCAGGCCAGATGACGGCGTGAAAACGCAAAATATCTTTGCCCACGACGTGCGTCGCCGGCCAGAGGCGGCTGAACTTTTCGTCGTCGTGGCCGTAGCCGGCGGCGGTGATGTAGTTGAGCAGGGCGTCGAACCAGACATAGACGACGTGGCTGTCGTCCCAAGGCACCTTGATGCCCCAGTCGAAACTGGAGCGGGAGATCGACAGGTCGCTGAGGCCCTGCTTGACGAAGGATATGACCTCGTTGCGCGCCGACGCGGGCTGTACGAAGTTCGGGTTCTCCTCGTACAGGGCGAGGAGCTGGTCGGCGAACGTGCTCATCCGAAAGAAGTAGTTCTTCTCGTGCAGCAGCTCGCAGGGGATGGAGTGGATGGCGCAGACCTGCTGCCCGGCGTACTCGCCGACCCCATCGATGAGGTCGCTCGGCTGCTTGTACTCCTCGCAGCCGACGCAGTAGAAGCCCTCGTACTCGCCGGTGTAGATGTGGCCGGAGTCGTAGAGGTGCTGCAGGAACTTCTGCGCGTTCACTTCGTGGCGCACATCGGTGGTACGGATGAAGTCGTCGTTGCGGATGTCGACCGTCTTCAGCAGCGGCTTCCAGGCGGTTTCGACCAGACGGTCGGCCCACTCCTTCGGCGTGACGCCGTTGGCGGTCGCGGTGCGCAGGATCTTCTGCCCGTGCTCGTCCGTTCCGGTGAGCAGCCAGGCATCCTCGCCGGACTGCCGGTGCCAGCGTGCGAGCACGTCGGCAGCCACCTCGGTATAGGCGTGCCCGATGTGGGGGACATCATTCACGTAGAAAATGGGCGTGGTGATGTAAAAAGATGAACCGTCGGACATGCTCTTATCCTATTAGGAGCGGCGGATGCCACTGGCCGTGTTACCTTGTGCCGCGTTCGTCGCGGTGGGCGTCCTGCAGCCGCGGCGGCCAAAATCTCGGTCGAATCGGTTCGGAGCAGGGAACGTCAGGGCAGAGGCAGAGCCTGAAAGTCCGTGCGGGCCGCGGCGGGCTTGCCCGTCTTGCGCTCCAGCGCCGCCTCGTAGAGGGCGCGCTTGCCGAGCCCGGTGGCGGCGGACACGTCGGCGGCGGCATCCTTGAGACGGATGCCCGACCCCACCAGCGCGAGCACCTCGACCACCCCGGTCTCCAGATCCAGCACGCGTGCCTCCGCCCCGGCGACCACGATGGCGATCTCGCCCTTGACCCCGCCGGCGGCCCAATCAGCCAGCTCGATCGCGGTACCGCGCTTCACTTCCTCGTAGAACTTGGTCAGCTCACGGCAGACCGCGACGCGGCGCCCGGCCCCGAGCACCGCAGCCAGATCCGTCAGGGAGGCCGCCAGCCGGTTGGGCGATTCGAAAAACACCATTGTGCGCCGCTCCGCGGCCACCTCGCGGAGGGCCGAGACCCGGTCGCCGTGCTTGCGGGGCAGGAAGCCCTCGAAGGTGAACCGGTCCGTCGGCAGCCCGGACACGGCGAGCGCGGCGAGCACGGCCGACGGCCCGGGCAACACCGACACGACGACACCGGCCGCCACCGCGGCATCCACCAGGTGGAAACCCGGGTCGGAGACCGTCGGCATCCCTGCGTCGCTGAGCACCAGGATGTCGGTGTCGCGGGCGAGTTCGACGAGTTCGGCCGCCTTGCCGCGCTCGTTGTGGTCGTGCAGGCTGATCAGCCGCGGGCGGTTCTCGATGCCCAGGGCCTTGAGCAGGTGCACGGTGACCCGGGTGTCCTCGGCGGCGATAATCGTCATCGTACCGAGCGCCTCGATCAGACGCGTTGACGCGTCGCCCAGGTTTCCGATCGGGGTGGCAGCCAGGAGGATCATGATCCCAGTCTCTCAGCCCCGGCTCACTACGATGGTCACGTGTTCCTGACAAGCCGCGTTTTCCATTGGGCCGGGCCGCTGGCGGTGACCCTGCTCGCGGCGGTGCTGCGACTCTGGAATCTCGGCGTGCCGCGCTCGCTGGTGTTCGACGAAACCTTCTATGTGAAAGACGCGTGGACTCTCAACAACCTCGGCTATGAGTCGACCTGGCCCGAGGGAGCGGACGCCCTCTTCGCCGCCGGGCAGACCGATGTCTTCCTGTCCGACCCGTCGTTCGTGGTGCATCCGCCGCTCGGCAAGTGGCTGATCGCACTGGGTATGGCCCTCGTCGGCCCCGAACACAGCTGGGGCTGGCGGATAGCCACCGCCCTGATCGGTGTGCTGGCGGTCGTGCTGCTGATGTTGATCGCGAAGAAGCTGTTCGGGTCGACCGTGCTGGCCGTGATCGCCGGGTTCCTTTTCGCCATCGACGGCAACGCCATCGTGATGTCGCGCGTGGCCCTGCTGGACAACTCCGTGATGTTCTTCGCACTTCTCGGGTTCGGCGCTGTGCTGCTCGACCGGGACCGGCACGCCATCAGGCTGTCTGCTCTCCTGGTCCAGGCGCGTGAGGCCGGGCGGCAGCCGGGCTGGGGTCCGACCCTGTGGCGGCGGCCCTGGCTGCTCGCGGCCGGCCTTGCCTTCGGGCTCGCCTGCAGCGTCAAGTGGTCGGGCATCTACTTCCTCGCCGCCTTCGGCGTCTACCTTGTTCTCGTCGACGCCCTCGCCCGGCGCCGTGCCGGGCTTCCGTTCTGGTTCAGCGCCGCCGTACTCAAGCAGGCGCCGGCGACCTTCCTGCTGATCGTGCCGGTAGCCGTCGCCACCTACCTGGCCTCCTGGACCGGCTGGTTCGTCACCCGGGGAGGCTACTACCGCGACTGGGCCACTACGCCGGAGGCCGCGTGGACCGGCGCCCTCGCCTGGATTCCCGACTCGGTGCAAAGCTTCTGGCACTACCAGGTGGCGGCTTACACCTATCACGTGGGGCTCTCCACGCCGCATCCGTATCAGGCGAACCCGTTGACCTGGCTGTTCATGGTGCGCCCGACCAGCATGTACTACCGCGGATCGGCGCTGGGCGAGAACGGATGCGACGTCGCCACCTGCTCCGAGGCGATTACCGGAATCGCGAACCCGCTGATCTGGTGGGCGGCCACGGCCGCGACCTTCTACCTGGTGTACCGGCTGGCGCGCTACCGCGAGTGGCAGGTCGGCCTGATCCTGATGGGGCTGGTCGCCGGCTACCTGCCGTGGCTGATGTATCTGAACCGCACGGTGTTCCAGTTCTACACGATCGCGTTCGAGCCCTATCTGCTCCTCGGCCTCACCTTCGTGCTCGGTCTCCTCCTCCCCCGGGCACGCTGGGTCGTGCTGGGCTTCCTGGTGGCGGCCGCGCTCCTCAGCGCGTATTTCTACCCGCTCTGGACGGGCATCCAGACCCCGTTTACGTTCTGGCAACTGCACATCTGGCTTCCCAGCTGGCGCTGATTTGCACGTGCTTTTCCGGGAAACTGATAGCCAGCTATATGCTCCTGTGGGCATATAGCGACTGGGAAAGCGGTGTGAAAGCACCCGTGTCCGAGGGGTCCGGCCCATAGGATATGAGTATCTGTTCTACGAGTGTTTGCTCTATCACCGACTGAGAAGTCCGGATACAAACCAAAGGCCTCATGTCGGAAGCTGTTGCCGCACCCACGGTGCGCATTGTCAAGACCCGCCCGGGTGGCGATTCGAAAAACCCCACCACCGAGTATTCATCGCTGCTGCACACCGTGCGCATCCTTGGCCTGCTGAAGCGTGCCACGGGTTTCTACTGGTTCGTCTTCGCCATGCTGGTGCTCGCCACCCTGGGAACCGGGACCGCGTTCGTGCTGCTCGGCGACAGCTGGTACCAGCTCATCGTCGCGGGCGTGCTCGGCATCATCCTCACCCAGTACGCGTTCCTCGCCCACGAGGCGTCGCACCGCCAAGTGTTCGAGGGCGGCCGCGCGAATGACCGCGCCGGGCGCATCCTCGCCAACCTGTTCGTCGGCATCAGCTACGCCTGGTGGATGAACAAGCACAGTCGTCACCACGCTAATCCGAACGTCATCGGCAAGGACCCGGACATCGCCCCCGACTTCATCGTCTTCCGGGAAGAGGACGCAGCGAAGGTCAGCTGGCTCGGCTCGTTCGTCACCCGCAAGCAGGGCTATCTCTTCTTCCCGCTCCTGATGGCCGAGGGGTTCAACCTGCACGTGCAGGGTTTCAAAACCGTCTTCGGCAAGAAGAAGGTGGACAAGCGCTGGCTCGAGATCAGTATGCTGTCCACCCGCATCGTGCTCTACGTCGCCGCGATTTTCTACTTCCTCCCCGTCGGCATGGCGTTCGCGTTCATCGGCGTGCAGCTGGCCGTCTTCGGTGTCTACATGGGGGCGTCCTTCGCGCCGAACCACAAGGGCATGCCGCAGCTCCCCCACGAGAGCAAAGTGGACTTCCTTCGCCGCCAGGTGCTCACCTCCCGAAACATCCGCGGCGGCACGTTCATGGACACGTTCATGGGCGGGCTCAACTACCAGGTCGAGCATCACCTGTTCCCGAACATGGCCCGGCCGCACCTGCGCAAGGCCCAGGAGATCACCAAGGAATACTGCAAGACGCACGACATCCTTTACACGGAGACGTCTCTCTTCGAGTCCTACGGCATCGTCATCGCATACCTGAACAAGGTCGGACTCGGCGCTCGCGACCCGTTCGACTGCCCGATGGTCGCCCGTTTCCACCACCGGTAGATCGGCTGACGCACCCCGACAAGCCGTGAGCACAGCCCCTGTCCCCGTGCGGGAGAGGGGCTTTTCTCATGGATCGGCTACGGGTAGCAGGCCCGCCGCAGGCAAAGCTGGCCGTAAACTCGGTGGCATGTGGCTGCCCGGTGTGCTGGTCGCGGCCGCGGCCGCGCTGCTCGCCGGAATCGTACACGCGGTCTTCCCCGCCCTGCCGCTGCTCACGCTCGCTGTCACCTTCGGAATCGTCGCCGGTAATCTCCCGGCCGCCCACCGTGCGTTGACGGGAGTCCTTTCCCCGGGCCTGAAGCTCGCGGCCACCCGGTTCATGCGCATCGGCATCGTGCTGCTCGGCCTGAAGCTGAGCCTGGTGGACATTCTGGGCCTGGGCTGGATGACCATCATGACCACCGTCCTGATCGTGCTGATCACCTTCGTCGGCACCTACTGGCTCGGGCGCGCGGTTCGCCTGCCCGGCCGCCAACCGATCCTGATCGCCACCGGCTTCTCCATCTGCGGGGCGTCCGCGATCGGCGCGATGAGCGGGGTGGTCAAGGCGAAGGATGTCGACACCGCCACCCCGATCGCCCTGGTCACCCTCTGCGGCACGCTGGCCATCGCGGTGCTGCCGGTGCTGTGGCATCCGCTCGGTCTGACCGATCTGCAGTTCGGGCACTGGGTCGGCGCCGGCGTGCACGACGTCGGCCAGGTCGTCGCGACCGCGCAGATCGCCGGGCCCGCCGCGTTGGCCGTGGCCGTCGTCGTGAAGCTCACCCGGGTGCTGCTACTCGCGCCGATCGTCGCCGTCGTCGCCGTCGGCGAGCGCCGCCGCGAGACGCGCGTCGCCACGGTGACGGATGCCCCCGCGTTCCGCCCACCGCTCGTGCCCCTGTTCGTGGCCGGTTTCCTGGCCGCCGTTCTCGTGCGCACGTTCGTCCCGCTGCCGGACACCGTGCTGGCCGGCGCGGACACCGTGCAGACCTACCTGCTCGCGGCCGCGCTCTTCGGGCTCGGCGCCGCCGTGAACCTCGGTTCCATCCTGCGCACCGGAGGCAGGGCCCTCCTCGTGGGGCTGACCTCCTGGACGCTGATCGCCACCCTCGCCTTCGCCGCCGTGCAGCTGCCCTGAGCCGGTGTCAGCGGCTTCGTCCCGAACGAATTCGACGCCGATCAGCGCGGTGGCGCTCAGCGGCGGGAGAGCCAGCCCCCGGCCGCGGCGTTCGGCGCCCGGTTCAGGGCGAACCGCGGCGGAGCGGCTGCGGTGCCCGTGGTCAGGTCGGCGAGGATGCGCCCGACCGTCGGCGTGAACTTGAAGCCGTGGCCGCTGAAGCCGGCCCCCACGATCACGGGGCCCACCCGGTCGAGCACGAAGTCCTCGTCGGCCGTGGTCGTGTAGGTGCAACTGACCGGGTCGAGCGTGTCGGGGTCTGCGCCGGGCAGCCATTCGCGCACATAGCGCGCCAGGGCAGCCAGCTGAACGGGCTCGGGCTGGAAGCTGCGCGCATCGGGGTCGGTGCCGGGACCCACGCCGTGCCAGCCTGCCTTGATCCCCTGGCCGGGCGTGTACATGCCGTAGACCGGCGAGTACCAGTATCCGTAGCGCGGGTCGGACCAGGCGGGCGCATGGTTGAAGCCGGGCCACTCGGTCTCGGCGTGTGCGGCGGCGGCCGGGGAGGCGTCGCGCAAGGCGAAGTGCGCCGGCTGCTCCTGCGTCACCGTGAGGCGCGGAATCGGAATCACCCCGGCCAGCAGTGCGCTGGTCCACGCGCCGACCGTGACGATGGCGCGGCGGGCGATGATCGTGCCGGCCTCGTGGGTCACCCGCACCCGGTCGTCGCCCTGCACCTCCAGGCGCTGCACGCGGATGCCGTGCCGCACGTCGGCCCCGGCGGTGGCCGCGGCGGTCTGCAGGGCGGTCACCGCGGCATCCGCGTTCACCCGGCCGGCGTCGGGGGCGAACAGCACCCGGCCGTCGAAGCGGATTCCCGGCCAGCGTTCGGCTGCGGCCTCCGGCGTGAGGAACTCGGCGCAAAGGCCCACCCGGGCCAGCATTGCCGCCACTCGGTCGAACGACGGATTCGCCCCGTGATTGACGACGCCGACCTGACGCAGGAGTGTGCTCTGCGTCTCGGCTTCCAGCTCGCGCCAGAGCGACAACGCCTCGGCAAGCATCGCCACGTAGGTCGGTTCGGCGTAGGCGGTGTTGAAATTGCGGGAGGCGCCGTGCGAGGCACCGTTGAGGTGCCCGGGCGTGAACCGCTCCAGCACGGTGACCGGCCGGCCCCGCCGCGCCAGCTGCCAGGCCGTCGCCGACCCCATTGCCCCGCCGCCGATGACGACCGTCTCCACGCGCTCTTCCATGCCCTTATCCTGCCCGACCGGGCGGCAGGCGCGGGCACCGGGGCGGCCGCAAGTCGGCATCCGTTTCGCACTGTTACGCCCGTGTCCCGTCTCCCCGGCGATCATCGCTAACGTAAGGCCATGGCTGATCGCGAGTACGGTTTCAAGACCCGGGCAATCCACGCTGGGAACATCCCCGACGCCGTCACCGGCGCGCGGGCCCTGCCGATCTACCAGACCAGCGCATTCGTCTTCGATGACGCGTCGGATGCCGCCGCCCGCTTCGCCCTGCAGAAGTACGGTAACGTCTACTCCCGTCTCGCGAACCCGACCGTGGCGGCCTTCGAGGAGCGCGTGGCCAGCCTCGAGGGCGGGCTGGGCGCCGTCGCCACCGCCAGCGGCCTGTCCGCGCAGTACATCACCTTCGCCAGCCTCGCCGGCTCGGGAGACCACATCGTCTCCAGTGCCAACCTCTACGGCGGCTCGATCACCCAGCTCGACGTGACGCTGCGCCGGTTCGGGGTCGAGACGACGTTCGTGCGCAGCGCCGACGCGGCCGACTACGCCGCCGCGATCACCGAGAAAACCAAGCTGATCTTCGCCGAGACGGTGGCCAACCCCTCCGGCGAGGTCGCCGACATCGAGGGTCTCGCCGCCGTCGCCCACGCGGCCGGGATCCCCCTGGTGATCGACTCGACCATCGCCACGCCCTACCTGACCCGGCCGATCGAATGGGGCGCCGATATCGTGATCCACTCCGCCACCAAGTTCCTCGGCGGGCACGGCACCACTCTCGGCGGCGTCGTCGTCGAGAGTGGACGCTTCGACTGGCACAGCGACAAGTTCCCGCTGTTCGGCCAGCCGGTGCCCAGCTACGGCGGTCTCGAGTGGGCCGGCAACTTCGGCGAGTACGCGTTCCTCACCCGCCTGCGCGCCGAGCAGCTGCGCGACATCGGCCCGGCCCTCTCCCCGCACTCCGCGTTTCTGCTCGCCCAGGGCGTCGAGACACTGCCGTTCCGGATGCAGGCGCACGTGGACAACGCGCGCGCGGTGGCCGAGTGGCTCGACGCCGATCCCCGGATCGAGTACGTCAACTGGGCCGGGCTGCCGGCCCACCCGCACTACGACCGCGGCCTCAAATACCTGCCGAAGGGCCCCGGATCGGTCTTCAGCTTCGGCGTGAAGGGCGGCCGCGACGCCGGGCGAACCTTCATCGAATCGGTCGACCTGGCCAGCCACCTCGCCAACATCGGCGACGCCAAGACCCTGGTCATCCACCCGGCCTCCACCACCCATGCTCAGCTGAACGAGACCCAGCTCGCCGACGCCGGCGTGTTGCCCGGCCTGGTCCGCATCAGCGTGGGCATCGAAGACGTCGAGGACATCATCTACGACCTCGACCAGGCCCTTAGCCGGATTGCGGGGACCAGATGAGCGAGCACCACGTGAACATCGACGCCACCCCCGGCGCCACCCACGACAGCGACGCCGCACCGGTCACGGATGCTACCGCGCACGACACCGTGCACCTCGCCAATGGGCTCAGTTGCTCAGTGCCCGCCGGTTCCCCCCTCGCGAAGCTGCTGAAATCCCAGCGCACCTGGGTGGGTCCCGACGCCAAGGCCCGGCTGAAGATCCTGCGGGCGGCGAAGTCCATCGCCATCGTCGGCGCGTCGCCGAATCCGGCCCGCTCCAGTTATTTCGTCGGTACCTACCTGCAGCAGTCGAGCGACTACCGGGTCTACTTCGTCAACCCGAACGCGACGACCATCCTCGGCGAGACGGCCTACCCGGACCTCGCGTCGCTGCCCGAGGTGCCCGACATCGTCGACGTGTTCCGTCGCGCCGGCGACATCCCGGCCGTGATCGACGAGGTGCTCGCAATCGGGGTGCCCACCGTCTGGGTGCAGCTGGGCATCTGGAACCAGGAGGCCGCCGAATACGGCGAATCGCAGGGACTCACCGTGGTGATGGACCGCTGCATCAAGATCGAGCACGCCCGGTTCCACGGCGGGCTGCACCTCCTCGGGTTCGACACCGGCCAGATCACGGCGCGCAAAATCATCCGCTGATCCGTCCCCGGGGTGAAACCCCGGCACGGTTACGATGGTCGGATGACTGCGTATGTGTCGGCACTCGACCTCTTCTCCATCGGCATCGGCCCCTCCAGCTCCCACACGGTGGGCCCGATGCGGGCGGCGCTCACCTTCGCGGACCACCTTCGCGATGCCGGACTACTCGCCGACGTGGCCCGAATCGGCTGCTCGCTCTACGGCTCGCTCGGCTCGACCGGACTCGGCCACGGCACGCCCGACGCAGTCCTGGCCGGCCTCTCCGGGCTCCGCCCCGAGACCTGCGACCCGGATGACGTGCGCTCCGCCTGGTCCGGCCTGGCCGACGACGCCGTGCTGATGCTCGGCGGCAGCCATGCCATCCCCGTGCGAAAGGACGACGTGGCCTTCGAGGCGCGCACCCGGCTGCCCGGCCACCCCAACGCGCTGACCCTCACGGCCTGGGGGCACGACGCCGTCCCCCTGCTCGAGGAGACCTGGTACTCGATCGGTGGCGGCTTCATCCGGCGCGACGGCGACCCGATCGGTCCGAGCAGTGCCGTGCCACAGCCGCGGCAGTACTCCTCCAGCGCCGAACTCCTCGCCCTCTGCGACCTCTACGCCGTCGCCATCTGCGACATCGCCCGCGCCAACGAGGAGGCGATCCACGGGACCGAGACGCTCGACGTCGGCCTCGACGCAATTTGGAACGCCATGAGCGACTGCGTGGAGTCCGGGCTCGCGGCCACCGGAACCCTCCCCGGCGGCCTTCAGGTCAAGCGCCGCGCGGCGGCCGTGCGCATGCAGCTAGAGGAATATGACCGGCTGCCGTTGCGTGAACGCGACACCTCGACCGAATGGCTGCATGCATTCGCCCTCGCCGTCAACGAGGAGAACGCCTCCGGCGGCCGCGTGGTCACCGCCCCCACCAACGGCGCGGCCGGCATCATCCCCGCAGTCGGCCACTACTATCTGCGCTTCGTGCCCGGGGCGGATGCCGCGGGAATCCGTCGCTATCTGCTCACCGCCGTTGCCATCGGTTCGCTCGTGAAGGCCAATGCCTCCATCTCCGGGGCGGAGGGCGGCTGCCAGGCCGAGGTCGGCTCCGCTTGCGCCATGGCGTCCGGCGCACTCTGCGCCGTTCTCGGCGGCACGCCGCGGCAGGTGGAGAACGCGGCCGAGATCGCGATGGAGCACCACCTGGGCCTCACCTGTGACCCCGTCGGCGGGCTCGTGCAGGTGCCGTGCATCGAGCGCAACGCCATCGCCGCGTCGACCGCCGTGTCGGCGGCCCGGCTGGCCCTGCACGGCGACGGCACGCACCTCGTCTCCCTCGACGCCGTGATCGAAACCATGCGCCAGACCGGCCTGGACATGTCGACCAAGTACAAGGAGACCAGCGAGGGTGGCCTCGCCGTCAACGTGATCGAATGCTGACATCGCCACTCGCGCCCTAAGCTGGACGCATCCGCTCGGGGGCACGAACGGAACTTTCTGCGAGGGGGACATCCGATGAATTCTGCGCGACCGACAACCACTCCTGTCCGGGCGCGGGTCGCTCTGGCCGCCATGCTGCTGTTCCCGCTCGGCCTCACCGGGTGCGCCGGCGCCCCGGCTCCGGTGGTCACCGCGACGGTCACCTTCACGCCGACGCCCACTGCGACTCCCACACCCACCCCCACGCCGTCCCCCGAGCCCGAGGCCCCGGTTGTGCCGAATCCGACTATCACGCCCAACGCCGATGCCGTGCCCGTGGAGCCGCTGCCCGAGGGCCCGGCCGTCGACCTTGGCGCCAGTACGGGTGCCACCGGCGCCCCGGTCACCGATGGTGCGGGCGCCCCGACCAGCTACTCCGTGCTGGAGGGCGACGACTTCTTCGCCATCGCGCAGCGCTTCGACCTACCGGTGCAGCAGCTGTTGCGCATGAATCCGTCGGTGTCGGGTCTCGGTGAGAATATCTACATCCGGGACGTGATCAACCTCGACTGGACAACCACCGGGTAGCGCGCTCGGGGGTACGTTCCCAGCGTCTCGCTACGGCTCCGGTACGAATTCGACGGAGATTGTGGCCGCCGTAACGGCGGGGCCGGGACGCATGTGCCTTAGTGCGTCAGCAGGTTGATGCGCTCGATCAGGGTGATCGTGCGCAGCGAGTCCCGCGGGTCGACCGGGATCGGCGCCCCACGCAGGATCGCGTCGGCCAGACCGGTGTAGAACGCCGCATAGTTGCCGCGCTCGGTCGGCACCCGGGTCAGCGCGCCGTCCCGTCCGAGCACGCCCCAGGCGGACTCCGGGTCGACGCCGAAACCCGGGTCGGTCGGTCGGGCACCCGCCCCGAGGGCGGTCTCCTGGCCGTCGAGGCCCCACTTGGTGTAGCCCGCCTCGGAGCCGAGGACGTGGAAGCGCGGGCCGACCTGGGCGGCGATCCCGTTCATCCACAGGTGCGAGCGCACCCCCGACCCGTGGTGCAGCGCCACGAAGGTGTCGTCGTCGGCGGCCCCACCCGGGCGTCGAATGAGGGTCTCCGCGTAGACGTCGTCGACCGGGCCGAACAGTTGCAGGGCCTGGTCGATCAGGTGGGCGCCGAGGTCGAAGAGCACCCCGCCGCCCTGTTGGATGGTCGCGCCGACCTTCCACGACTTGGTCTGCTCCGGCTTCCACCATTCGAACCGGGACTCGAACCGGCGCACATCGCCCAGCGCCCCCGCGGCGACTAGGCCGCGCAGGGTGAGGAAATCGCCGTCCCAGCGCCGATTCTGGAACACGGTGAGCGGCAGGCCGAGGCTCACAGCCTTCTCGATCAAGCCGCGGCCGTCCCGGGCCGTCACCGCGAAGGGCTTGTCGACGACCACGGCGAGCCCGGCGTCGAGGGCGGCGTGGGCGAGTTCGACGTGCGTGCCCGACGGTGAGCCGATCACGACCAGGTCCAGGTCGTCCGCGGCGGCGAACAGGTCCTCGGCGGTCGACATCAGGCGCGCCCCCGGGTGACGCTCACCGGCCTGCTCTCGCCGCACGGGGTCGCGGGTGACGATCAGGTCGAGCGAGAACTCGGGGTTCGCGGCGAGGAGCGGGCTGTGGAACACGCGTCCGGACGTGCCGAACCCGATCAGTCCGGTGCGGATTGGGGCGACGGATGCTGGCGACTGCGTCATGCTCCCACGGTACTCCCGGTGCGGCCTCCGCCCGGCCCGCTACAGCCGGTCGACGCCGGTGACGCGCACGACGGCGGCGCCCAGCTCGTCGGAGTCGGCCAGGTCGACCGTGGCGCTGATGCCCCAATCGTGGTCCCCCGCCGGGTCGTCGAATATCTGCCGCACGGTCCAGACGGATGCGCCCTCGTCGAAGATGATCAGGTCCGCGCTGCGCGCATTCGCCCCGGTCAGCAGCTCGTCGTGCTCGGCGAAGTAGCCGTCCATGGCATCGACCCAGGCATCCGTGTGGAAACCGTGTTCCCGGTCGAGCTCGCCCAGCGCGTCGTAGTTCTCGAGCGCGGCCAGCTGCACCCGGCGGAAGAGCTCGTTGCGCACCAGGATGCGGAACGCGCGGGTATTGGTGGTCAGGCGGCGGGGCGCGGGCGGCAGCACCGACTGGGCAGCATCCGAGTGCACGGCGAGGTCCGGGTGGATGAGTTCCTCCCACTCGTCGAGCAGGCTCGAGTCGACCTGGCGCACCAGCTCGCCCAGCCACTCGATCAGGTCGAGCAGGTCTTCCGTCTTGGCGTCGTCGGGGATGGTTTGCCGGGCGGCCCGGTACGCATCCGAGAGATAGCGGAGCACGACGCCCTCGCTGCGGGCGAGCTTGTAGAAGGCCACGAACTCACCGAAGGACATGGCCCGCTCGTACATGTCCCGCACGACCGTCTTCGGGCTGAGCTCGAAGTCGGCGATCCACGGCTGGGATTCCTTGTAGGTGGTGAAGGTGACGTGCAGCAACTCCTCGAGCGGCTTCGGCCAGGTGATCTCCTCGAGCAGCGCCATCCGCTCGTCGTATTCGATGCCCTCGCGTTTCATGGCGTTCACGGCCTCGCCGCGGGCCGCGAACTGCTGGCCCATCAGCACCGGGCGCGGGTTGTCGAGGGTGGCCTCGACAATGGAGATCATGTCGAGGGCGTAGTGGCCGCTGCCGGGGCCGGCCACATCGGGGTCGGCGTCGAGCAGGTCGAACGCGGCGAGCGCGAACGGCGACAGTGGCTGGTTGAGGGCGAAGTTGGGCTGCAGGTCGACGGTGAGACGGATGTCCCCGGCCGCGCTTTGCTCCACGATCCCTGCCGCGCGCAGGGTCTTGTAGATCCCGAGGGCACGCCGGGCGTGCGCGAGCTGGCGATTCCAGGGTTCGTGGTTGTCGAAGATCAGGTCGTGGACGTGGGTGAACGCGTCGCCGCCGCGCCCGATGACGTTGATCAGCATCGCCGCGGTCATCTGCATGCTCGAGTGCATCGTTTCCGGCTCGGCCGCCACAAGCCGCTGGAACGAGGGCTCACCCCAGGACACGAAGCCCTCGGGCGCCTTCTTGCGGATGATCTTGCGCTTCTTCTTAGGGTCGTCGCCGGCCTTCTCGATGGCCTTGAGGTTGTCGGTTTCGTGGTCGGGCGCCTGGATGACGACGGTGCCGGCCGTGTCATAGCCGGCCCGGCCCGCGCGGCCCGCGATCTGGTGGAATTCGCGGGCGTTCAGCTGGCGCATCTTGACGCCGTCGTACTTGGTGAGTGCGGTGAAGAGCACGGTGCGGATCGGCACGTTGATGCCCACGCCGAGGGTGTCGGTGCCGCAGATGACGCGGAGCAGGCCGCGCTGGGCGAGCTGCTCGACCAGGCGGCGGTACTTGGGCAGCATACCGGCGTGGTGCACGCCAATGCCCATCCGGATCAGCCGGGACAGGGTCTTGCCGAAGCTCGTGGTGAAGCGGAACTCGCCGATCAGCTCAGCGATCGCCTCCTTCTGTTCCTTGGTGGCGACCTTGACGCTGCTGAGGGCCTGAGCCCGTTCGAGCGCGGCCGCCTGGGCGAAGTGCACGATGTAGATCGGAGCCTGCCCGGTCTTCAGTAGCTCCTCCACCGTTTCGTGCACGGGCGTGGTCTCGTAGTAGTAGTGCAGCGGCACCGGGCGCTCCACGCCCGTGACGACCGCGGTGGTCCGACGGGTGCGGCGCGAGAGGTCGTCGGCGATGAACGTGACGTCGCCGAGGGTCGCCGACATGAGGATGAACTGCACCCCGGGCAGGAGCAGCAGCGGCACCTGCCAGGCCCAGCCGCGGTCGGGGTCGCCGTAGAAGTGGAACTCGTCCATCACGACCTGGTCCACAGGAGTGTCCGCACCGTTTCTCAGGGCGAGGTTGGCCAGGATCTCCGCCGTGCAGCAGATGATCGGGGCGTCGGAGTTGACCGAGGAATCCCCCGTCATCATGCCCACGTTCTCGGCGCCGAAGATCTCCACCAGCGCGAAGAACTTTTCGCTGACGAGGGCCTTGATCGGCGCCGTGTAGAAGGTGCGCTTGCCGGCCGAGAGCGCGGCGAAGTGCGCACCGACGGCGACCAGGGACTTACCGGTGCCGGTCGGGGTGCTGAGGATCAGGTTCGCCCCGGAGACGATCTCGATCAGGGCCTCTTCCTGCGCGGGATACAGGGACAGACCCTGCTCCCCCGCCCACGTTTCGAAGGCCTCGAACAGCACATCGGGATCGGTGACATGCGGGAGGGCGGTGAGAGTTGCCATGATCCTTCGATCCTGCCCTATTCCACTGGGCATCCGCTCCGCGCCCGGCGGCCGGGTCGGAACCGAGCAGGGTCTCTCCTCCGGCTGAGCGTGAACACAGGGACGATATGTCCGATCACCGCGGCCGTCACGGGCCATTGCGGAGGACTCACAGGCCGCAAATCTAGGCTGGCGACATGGCCAGCCGCGACGTTTCCTCGTCCTCACTTCCGACGTCGCCGACGCCTCCCTCGCCCGGGCCGCCGGCCCGATCGGCCTCGGCACGGCTCGGGCGGCCCGCGACGGCCGGCGTGGCCGCCGCACTGGCCGGCCTCGG
>NZ_SOFT01000023.1:0-100358 GCF_004402645.1 Cryobacterium sp. TMT2-42-4 | reverse complement strand
GCCGCCACGGGTGCCGGTGCCGCCACGGGTGCGGGTGCCGCCACGGGTGCGGGTGCCGCCACGGGTGCCGGTGCCGCCACGGGTGCGGGGGCCGCGACCGGTGCGGGGGCCGCGACCGGTGCCGGCGCTTCCGCGATGGTCTCCGGAGCGTCCACCGGCGCAGGCGCTTCCGCGACGGGAGTGGAGGCACCGGAACCGTCACCGATCGTGACCAGCGGAGTTCCGACCTCGACGGTCTCATCTTCCTGGACCAGGATGGCCTCGATCACGCCGGCAATGGGGGACGGGATTTCCGTGTCCACCTTGTCGGTTGATACTTCCAGCAGCGGCTCGTCGACTTCGACGCGGTCTCCCACGTTCTTCAGCCAGCGGGTGACCGTACCCTCTGTGACACTCTCACCGAGTGCCGGGAGGTTAACGGATTCGCTCATGCGATTGTCTCCTTCAAAACGTATTGTCTGTAATTAGAGTGCTGAGTGTCTGAATGCAGAGGTTCGGCGGCTACGCGTGAAGCGGCTTGCCGGCCAGCGCCAGGAAGGCCTCGCCGAGTGCCTCGTTCTGGGTGGGGTGCGCGTGCAGGAACGGGGCGATGTCTTCCGGGTAGGCCTCCCAGTTCACCACCAACTGTCCCTCACCGATCAGCTCGCCGACGCGGGCGCCGATCATGTGGACACCGAGGATGGGGCCGTCCTTGACCCGGACGAGCTTGATGGAGCCACTCGTGCCGAGGATGGAGCTCTTGCCGTTTCCACCCAGGTTGTACTCGAAGGTGGAGATCTGGTCGGCGCCGAACTTTTCGGCAGCCTTGGCCTCCGAGTAGCCGACGGAGGCGATCTCCGGGTCGCAATAGGTGACCTTGGGAATGTTGAGGTCGTCGACGACGATCGGGTTGAGACCGGCGATCTCCTCGGCGACGAAGATGCCCTGCTGGAATCCGCGGTGCGCGAGCTGCAGGCCGGGGACGATGTCGCCCACGGCGAAGACGCCGGGAATGTTGGTCGCGAGGCGCTCGTCGGTCAGGACGAAGCCGCGGTCCATGGTGACGCCGACCTCTTCGAAGCCGAGTCCGGCGGTCGACGGGCCACGCCCGACGGCGACGAGCAGAATCTCCGCCTCGATGACGGTGCCGTCCTCCAGGGTGATGACGACGCCGTTCTCGTGCTGAGTGACGCTCTGGAACCGGATGCCGAGCGAGTATTCGATGCCGCGCTTGCGGAAGGCGCGCTCCAGCTGCTTGGAGATGGACTCTTCCTCGTTGGGAACCAGGTGGGGAAGTGCCTCGATGATGGTGACGTCGGCGCCGAAGGACTTCCAGACGCTCGCGAATTCGGCGCCGATGACGCCGCCGCCGAGCACGGCGACCTTCTTCGGGACGAACTCGAGCTCCAGGGCGTGCTCGCTGGTCATGACTCGACCGCCGATGGCGAGCCCCGGCAGGGAGCGGGAGTAGGAGCCTGTCGCGAGGACGATGTTCTTACCCACGATGGTGTCGGCACCGACCTGCACGGTGTTCGGCGAAATCAGTCGACCTTCACCTTCGATCACTGTGATGCCGCGCGATTTGATCAGACCCTGCAGCCCCTTGAACTTCGACGCCACAATACTCTTGCGGAACGCGTTCACGGCGGGCATGTCGATGCCCTCGAACTGCGTTTTGACGCCGTACTTCGCGGCGTCGCGGCTGACATCGGCCACCTCGGCCGAGTGCAGGAGTGCCTTGGTCGGGATGCAACCGAGGTGCAGACAGGTTCCGCCGAGTTTGCCCTTTTCGATCAGGCCAACGGTGAGCCCCAGCTGAACGCCCCGCAATGCGGCCGCGTAGCCACCGCTTCCGCCGCCGAGAACGACAAGGTCAAAATTCTGTTCCGACACCCAGATACTCCCTCATACATCACAACTCGGTCGGCCCTCAGCGACGATACGCATCCGGGCAGGCGAGAGTGGGCGAGATTTCTCGCCCACTCGACTGTACTACGGGCGCGAAAAATCCTCGGCCAGGCGGAGCAGAGTCCGAACCGAGATTCCGGTCGGCCCAGCATTCGTGAATCCCCACCCGCTGCCGGTGTTGTGGGCCGGCCCGGCGATGTCCAGGTGAGCCCACGGGATCGTCTCGGTGCCGTCCCCGTTGCCGCGGGTCCCGATGAACTCCTGCAGGAATACTCCGGCGAGCAGCATGCCGCCGTGGGTGCTGCCGATCTTCGCGTTGGCGATGTCGGCGACATCCGAGTCGAGTAGAGGGCGCAGTTCCGCGGGAAGCGGCATCGGCCACACCAGCTCACCCACCGATTTGCCGGCGGCGAGCACCCGGGCGACCAGGGCATCCTCACCCATGGCGGCGTAGTAGCGGGTGCCGAGTGCGACGAGGGCGGCGCCGGTCAGTGTCGCCACGTCGACGATGGCATCCGGGCACTCCTCGCCGGCCGCGACGAGACCGTCCGCAAGAACCAGGCGACCCTCCGCATCCGTGTTCAGCACCTCGACCGTGCGGCCTCCGCGGATCTGCAACACGTCGTTGGGTCGGATGGCCGAGCCGGACGGCATGTTCTCCGCGATGCAGAGCCAGGCGGTGATGCGCACGTTGAGCCCCAGGCGGGCGGCCGCCAGGGTCACAGCCAGCACCGTCGCCGCGCCGGTCATGTCGTATTTCATGCCGACCATGGATGCCGGCGGCTTCAGTGAGAGTCCGCCGGTGTCGAAGGTGATGCCCTTGCCGACCAGGGCAATGTGCTGCGTCGCGCCCTCCGGCGTGTAGCTGACCTTGACCAAGCGCGGCGGCCGACTGGAACCCTGGCCGACGCCCGCGATCCCGCCGAAACCATCCGCGGCCAGCTCCGTCTCGTCCCAGACGCGCACGGCGACGGGAAGGCCCGCGGCGGCGTCCATCGCCTGGCGCGCGAGTGCGTCCGGGTAGAGGTCGGAGGGCGGCATGTTGACCAGGTCCTTGACCAGGTTGACGGCCTCGGCGATGACTCCGACGCGGGCGGAGACTCCGGCCGCCTCCGCGGCGGCGTGCACCGTGATCTCCTGCGCCGGGACCCTGGTCGCGGCGAGCGAGTTCTGCCGGTACGCGGTGTAGTAGTACGCACCGAGTGCGGCACCCTCCAGGACGGCCTCCACTTGGGCATCCGTGGTCGTGGGGAAGGCAAAGGCAACCGAGGTCACGCCGGTCAGCTGGCGAACGGCCGACCCGGCGGCATGGCGCAGCGCATCGACCGTGGCCTCCTTGCCGATTCCGACAACGGCGATGCTGCGGGCGTTGCCGATCGACGCAGGCAGTCGCACCACCTGATCGCGACCGCCCGTGATACCCAGGGGCGCGAGTTGGTCCGCGAGGCCGGCGAAGGCGGCGTCAGCGAACAGGGCGGTGGAGTCGCCGGACTGGAGCGCCCCGACTATGAGAACGTCCACCTCCGATTCGAGGGCGGGTGCTGCGGATATGGTCAGGCGGGGTGCGGTCATCCACCGATCGTACGCTCCGGGTGTGTTCGCTCTCGGCATCACGACGGCGTCGTCGATTCCCGCACCGCCCGGAATTTGGCGCTTACAGTTAATGTCATGCGGGATCCTGGTGACATTTACGAGCTGACTGCGGACGCGGAAAACGTCCCGGAGGGGCTCCATCTTGTCGCGGGTGTGACGGGCTTCGCGGATGCCGGTGGTGCCGTCTCGCAATTCACCGAATATCTTCTGGAAACCCTTGACCACACCGTCGTCGCGACCTTCGACGCCGACGTGCTGCTCGACTACCGGGCGCGGCGGCCGATCATCCAGTTCGACCAGGACCACCTCACCGACTATCAGTCTCCCGCCCTGAGGGTGTACCAGGTCAGGGACGAGATCGGCCAGCCGTTCCTGCTTCTGACCGGCTTCGAGCCGGATTTCCGCTGGGAACAGTTCACCGCCGCGGTGCTGCAGCTCGAGCGCCGCTTCAAGGTGGCCTCCACAACCTGGGTGCACGCGATTCCGATGCCGGTCCCGCACACCCGTCCGATCGGCGTGACCGTCAGCGGAAACCGGTCCGATCTGGTCGAGAGTATGTCGGTCTGGCGTCCTAACACCCAGGTTCCGGCGAATGCGCTGCACCTGGTGGAATATCGGCTGCAGGAGGCTGGTACCTCCGTCGTCGGGTTCGTACTGCTGATCCCGCACTATCTGGCCGACACGGAATTCCCCCTCGCCGCCCTCGCAGCCCTGGACAGCACGAGTGCCTCCACCGGGCTGATCTTCCCCACCGATCGGGTGCGAGAGAAGAACCGCGAGTTCGTCGCCCGCATCGACGAGCAAGTGCGGGACAACCCCGAGCTGGGCAAGCTCGTCGGCACGCTCGAAGAGCGCTACGACGCCTATATGGAGGGCAGCACGCTGCGCTCCCCACTGACCGACGAGGCCGGCGAATTGCCCAGCGCCGATGAGATCGCCGCCGAACTGGAGAACTTCCTCGCCACCCGGCGCAGCAGAGACGACGGTTCGCCGGCCTGATCCGCCGAGCGTCGCCGTGAAGCCGGATGCTCCGGCGCGGGTAAGTTTGGGGCAATGAACTCGCGCCGCTCCTGGTTGATCTTTTACGTCGGATCGTTCGCGTACCTCTCCGCCGTCCTGCAGCGCTCTTCCCTCGGGATCGCCGGTGTCGCCGCTACTGAACGGTTCGGCGGGTCTGCCGCGCTGCTGTCCAGCCTCGCCGTCGTGCAACTCGCCGTCTATGCGGCGGCACAGATTCCGGTGGGAGTCCTGATCGATCGGTACGGGCCACGCGTGCTGGTCGCCACCGGGACAGCGCTGATGGTGGTCGGCCAGACCACGCTCGCCTTCGCCCCCGACATCCCGATTGCCGTGCTCGGGCGCATCCTCGTCGGTGCTGGCGACGCCGCCATCTTCATCTCGATGATTCGCCTCATCGCCTCGTGGTTCTCCGGACGCATCGTTCCTCAGCTCTCGCAGTGGCTGGGGAACATCGGTCAGCTCGGCCAGGTGCTGTCCGCCCTACCGCTGGCGTGGGTGCTGCACACCTGGGGGTGGACGCCGACGTTCCTCTCCGCCGCCGCGGTTGCCGTGTTGGCCCTGATCGTGGTCATCGTCGTGGTGACGGACCAACCGGACCGCGCATCCATGCAGAACCGGACCACCAGCTGGCGTGGCGCGCTCCTGCAGCTCACACACAGTTTCAAGCGGCCCGGAACCCAGCTCGGCTTCTGGTCGCACTACGTCACACAGTCCTCCGGAACCGTCTTCACCCTGCTCTGGGGATTCCCCTTCATGGTGTATGGACTGGGCTACGACACGTCCCTCGCCGCGGGGATGCTGATGGTCCTGGTGGGCGCCGGCATGGTGTGCGGGCCGATCCTGGGGATCCTGACGGCGCGCTTTCCGCTGCGCCGCAGCACCATCGTGCTCGGCGTCGTCGCACTGATGGGAGCGGCCTGGGCCGCGGTGCTGCTGTGGCCGGAGCAGCCCCCGTTCTGGTTGATGCTCGTGCTGCTCGTCGCACTTGGCATCGGGGGACCCGGCTCGCTGATCGGCTTCGATTTCGCGCGCACCTTCAACCCCCAGCGCAGCCACGGCTCGGCGAACGGCGTCGTGAACGTGGGCGGCTTCACCGCCAGTTTCGTGATGGTCTACCTGATCGGGCTACTGCTTGACTTGCAGGACGGCTGGCGCATCGCCAGGGGGGAGGTGAGCGATCTGTATTCGCTCGACTCCTTTCGGGTTGCGTTTTCCGTGCAGTTCCTGGTTGTGGGACTCGGCGTGATTCTTCTGCTGCACGCCCGGGCCCGCACCCGCAGCAAGCTGTCGCGCGACGAGGGAGTGGAAGTCGCGCCGCTCTGGGTCGCCGTGGCGCGAGCCTGGCGCCTGAGGCAGCAGCCGGAATAGCTGCGCGCCTGGCTTGTCTCGTACACAAAGCATGCAATAATTGTCAATAGGGCCCGTTCTGGTCCTGGGAACAACGACATCAGTGTCGGTGTTAATAGCCTGGGACTTGACATGGGTCCTAGTACTGCCCAAAATCCACACTGCCCAGGCTCCTCTCCCGCCAGACCCACCCGGTCGGGACCCGCCTGGCAGCGCCGCAGGCTCCCGCGCCACGGCATGAGAGGTGTTCGAATGGCAACCCGCACAAAAATCGAGCAAACCGAAGAATCCACCGTGAGCGCCACTGAGGTTTCAGACGCCGTTGCGCCGGCACCCAAGGTCGCCGCGAAGAAGCCGACCAAGTCCGCTCTGGCCAAGGCCGCTGCTGCGGCCGCCGCCGCAGCAAACGGTGAAGAGAAGCCCGCGCCGCGCAAGCGCGCCGCCAGCACGAAGGCGAAAGCCAAGCCGGCATCTGACGAACACGATGAGGCCGCACGCAGCGATGACGCGGATGCCGACGACGACTCCGACGAGGCCAAAAAGAAGCGCGCAGCATCCGCGGAGGCACTCCCGAGCGGTGCCCTAGTACTGTCCCTGGTCGACGACGACGACGAGGTGCCGGTTTACTCCAGCGCAATCACCGGCGCGACGGCCGACCCTGTCAAGGACTACCTGAAGCAGATCGGCAAGGTTGCCCTACTGAACGCCGCCGAAGAGGTCGAGCTCGCGATGCGCATCGAAGCCGGGCTCTTCGCCGAAGACAAGATGTCCCAGATGAGCGACGCCGAGAAGAAGAGTGCCCTCGGACGCGAGCTGATGTGGGTCGCCAAAGACGGCGCCCGCGCCAAAAGCCACCTCCTGGGGGCGAACCTTCGCCTGGTCGTCTCGCTCGCCAAGCGCTACACGGGCCGCGGCATGCAATTCCTCGACCTGATCCAGGAAGGCAACCTGGGCCTCATCCGTGCCGTCGAAAAATTCGACTACACCAAGGGCTTTAAGTTCTCCACCTACGCGACCTGGTGGATCCGTCAGGCGATCACGCGTGCGATGGCCGACCAGGCCCGCACGATCCGGATTCCAGTGCACATGGTCGAGGTCATCAACAAGCTCGCCCGCGTCCAGCGCCAGATGCTTCAGGACCTCGGCCGGGAGCCCACACCGGAAGAGCTGAGCCGCGAACTGGATATGACCCCGGAGAAGGTCGTCGAAGTCCAGAAGTACGGCCGCGAACCCATTTCCCTGCACACTCCGCTCGGTGAGGACGGCGACAGCGAGTTCGGCGACCTGATCGAGGACACGGAAGCCGTTGTGCCTGCGGACGCCGTCGGTTTCACGATGTTGCAGAAGCAGCTCGAAAGCCTGCTCGACTCGCTCTCCGAACGAGAGGCCGGCGTCATCCGCATGCGCTTCGGCCTCGGGGACGGCATGCCGAAGACCCTCGACCAGATCGGCGACACGTTCGGCGTGACGCGTGAGCGCATCCGTCAGATCGAGTCCAAGACCATGGCCAAACTGCGTCACCCCTCACGGTCGCAGTCCCTACGCGACTACCTCGAGTAGAGGTCGTTTTGCGCTACGCACCGGCGATTCTTCTGGGACGCGTCGTACGCAGAGTGGCCCGGTGGCGGAAGCCGGGCGGCGGATCCGCGATCCCCGGTCTCGTGGTGAACAGGATCGCACCCGGATTCCTTCCGCGCAGCCTGAACAGCTTTCCGGGCGGCCTGGTCATCGTCACCGGATCGAGCGGCAAGTCGACGACGACCAAGATGCTGGTCGCAGCGCTCCGTGCTCACGGCACCGTTGTCTTCACCAACCAGTCCACGGCCAACATCAGCCAGGGTCTGACCTCCGCGCTGCTCGAGCAGGCCAGCCTGAGCGGTCATATCGCGGGCGACATCGCCGTGTTGGAGATGGATGAGGGCCACGGAGCCCTGATCTCCGGTACGTTGACGCCGCGCGTCGTTGCGCTGACGAACGTCATGGTCGACCAGATCGACCGATTTCATGACTCGGACATGGTCGCGGCCATGCTCGCCAAGATCGCCGCCAGAGCCACCGGAACCGTCGTGGTCAACGCGGACGATCAGTACTTGAGCGACCTTGCCGCACGCCTACCCGTTTCCTCTGCCGTCGCGCGCTACGGCGTCTCCGCCGACGTTCTCGTGGACAATCCGCGGGGCTTGGGCTACAGCGCGACCACCGCCACCAGGCTGGACGCGGGGGAGGGGATGCTCCTCACCTCCGTGCAGGGCCGCCGCGCCACCGTGAGCATTGCGGGTGTGGATTACCCGCTCGGGTTGCCCGCCCGCGGAACGCACTATGCTGTCGACGCCCTGACCGCGCTGTGCACGGCGCAGGCCGCGCTCGGCGACCGCTTCGATCCGGTGCTGGCCATCAACGCCATCTCGGCCATCCCACCGGTCTTCGGCCGTGGTGAGATCGTCACGGTTCGAGGCAAGCAGGTTGAATTCGTACTGGTGCAGAACCCGGCCAGTTTCCAGCTGAACGTAGACAGCCTCGAGCCGAAGACCGAGCAGATCCTCATCGCAATCGGGTCAGACGTGCGCGACCCGTCCTACTTTTGGCCCGTCAACACCTCGGGTCTGGGCCGGGTCCGCATTGCATCCGGTTCGAAGGCGCACGAAATTGCCCTCCAGCTGGTGTACGACGACGTCGTCGTCGACCGCATCGAGCCGAACCTGGGACTGGCCCTGGACGATTTCCTGGCCCTGCCCGAACCGCTGACGGGTTTGAAGACGATCATCTTCTCCGCAGACTCCATGCGACGCACCAGGACGCACCTGGGGCTCGTCACCAACAGGGAGGAGCAGGAATGACCCGTCCGCTCTCGATCGTGTCGCTGCTTCCCGAACTCCTGGGCACCAACGGCGATGCCGCCAACGCTCGCGTTCTCGCCCAGCGGGCCCGATGGGCCGGTGCCGATGCCACGGTCGTGGAGGTGCGCTCCGCGGCCGATCTGCCGGACCAAGTCGATGCCGTCGTCGTCGGATCGGGCTCCGACTCCGACATGGTGCGTGCCAGGGATATCCTCGCGACGATGACCACGGAGCTGCGCACCTGGGCCACCGCGGGTGTCCCCATCCTCCTGGTCGGAACCGGCTGGGAACTTCTGAGCTGGGGTATCGAACTCGCTGACGGAACCGTTGTCGAGGGGCTGGGCATCGTGGCCGGTCGCGCTGTTCCGATGCCGGCACGGGCCACGGATGACATCGCGGTGGCCTCCCGGTACGGACGTTTGATCGGTTTCGAGAATCATCAGCGCAGCTATGTCGGAGGCGAGGCGTCGCCGCTCGGCCAGGTGCTCTCCGGAACGGGCAATGGCGCGGGTGCGGAGGGACTGGTCATGGGTAGCGTCGTCGGGACCCATCTTCACGGTCCCGTTCTCGCCAAAAACCCCGGACTGGCCGACCACCTGCTGCGTATGACCCTGTCCCGTATCGGGCACGAGTACTTGCCCGGTGACCATGCGCTGGCTGCCGACGACATGGCACGAGCCGCACGCAATCAGATTGCGGTGCGGCTCGGACTCTCCACGGAGTAGCGGCCCATCGGCCGGTCGCAGGACAACGCGAACTGCCTGAGGCCAACCGATACCGCTAGGAGCGCTGGTCCTCGAGGAGGCGGCTCGACTCGTCGTGCCAGCTTTCCGCGATGGCGGCGAGCTTCTCCTGGTGCTTACGGCCGTGGTGCGCGCAGAACAGCAGTTCGCTGTTGTTCACGACCACACGAATGTAGGCCTGGGCTCCACACGCATCACAGCGGTCTGCCGCGGTGAGCTGGTGGGGAGCCTTCTCGTGGTTGATGGCACCATTCTCGGCTGCGATCTGGGACATGGTTTCCTCCTCCAGACTGATACCAATTGATACCAATTTAACCTGTACTCAATGGAAACACGGTCTGGCAAGGTTATCGAGTCGGTTGCCCGTTATTTCGCTCACCGCGTAGCGCACTTCAATCGGGTGTTGATGACCGGGGGAGGGCGCTGGTTCGGTATTCTTGACCGTTGTGAGTTCTTCTGATTATTCCGCCCGCCATCTGTCAGTCCTCGAAGGGCTGGAAGCGGTTCGCAAACGCCCGGGCATGTACATCGGGTCCACCGACTCGCGCGGGCTCATGCACTGTCTCTGGGAGATCATCGACAACTCGGTCGACGAGGCACTGGGCGGGTTCGGCACCAGCATCGACATCGTGCTCCATGCTGACGAGAGCGTGGAGGTGCGCGACACGGCTCGGGGCGTTCCGGTTGACATCGAGCCGAAGACGGGACTGACCGGCGTCGAGGTCGTCTTCACCAAACTGCACGCCGGCGGCAAATTCGGCAGCGGATCGTATGCCGCGTCCGGTGGCCTGCACGGGGTGGGCGCATCCGTCGTCAATGCCCTGTCCGAGCGCCTCGACGTCGAGGTCGACCGTGACGGCAAGACCTGGGCCATGTCGTTCCACCGCGGCGAACCTGGGATTTTCGCGGACTCGGGAAAGAAGAGCCCCGACGCGCCGTTCACGCCTTTTGAGAAGCAGAGCGAACTACGTGTCATCGGCAAGGTCAAGCGCGGTGTGACCGGGACTCGGGTGCGCTACTGGGCCGACCGTCAGATCTTCACGAAGGGGGCGTCGTTTCAGACCGAGGAATTGCTCGAGCGGGCGCGTCAGACGGCCTTCCTCGTCCCGGGCCTGGGGATCGAGATCGCGGACGAGCGCACAGACGTGCACGTGCTCGAGTCCTTCAAGTTCGAGGGCGGGATCTCGGAGTTCGTCGATCACCTCGCCACCGATAGCCCGATCACCGACACCTGGCGACTGACCGGAAACGGAACCTTCCGGGAGACCGTCCCGGTGCTGACCCCGACGGGTGCCATGGTGCCCACCGAGCTGGTCCGGGACTGTGCCGTGGACATCGCCCTCCGTTGGGGGACAGGCTACGATACGGTCGTCCGCAGCTTCGTGAACATCATCGCCACCCCGAAGGGCGGAACGCACCAAGCCGGGTTCGACGCGGGCCTGCTCAAGTTTCTGCGTGCGCAGGTCGAGCTGAACGCTCGGCGGCTCAAAATGGGGTCGGACAAGCTGGAGAAGGACGACGTGATGGCCGGCCTCACAGCCGTGCTCACCGTTCGGCTGCCCGAGCCTCAATTCGAGGGGCAGACCAAGGAGGTGCTCGGCACCCCCGCGGTTCGCGCCATCGTGGCCAACGTCGTCGCCCAAGCCATGAACGCGCGTTTTGTGTCCACGAAGCGCGACGACAAGACGCAGGCCGCGGTCGTCCTGGACAAGATCGTGGCCGAGATGAAATCGCGAATCTCGGCTCGCGCCCACAAGGAAACCCAGCGCCGGAAGAACGCGTTGGAGAGCTCGTCCCTGCCCGCGAAACTGGTCGACTGCCGCAGCAATGATGTCTCGACGAGCGAGCTCTTCATCGTCGAAGGAGATTCCGCCCTGGGCACGGCCAAGCTCGCCCGGGACAGCGAGCACCAGGCACTCCTCCCCATTCGCGGCAAGATCCTGAATGTGCAGAAGGCATCCGTTGCCGACATGCTGTCGAACGTCGAGTGCGCGTCCATCATCCAGGTGATCGGCGCCGGATCCGGACGGAGTTTCGACCTGTCCGCGGCGCGCTACGGCAAGGTCATCATCATGAGCGACGCGGATGTCGACGGCGCGCACATCCGCACGCTGCTGCTCACCCTGTTCTTCCGCTACATGCGCCCGATGATCACGGAGGGGCGCGTTTTCGCGGCCGTACCGCCGCTCCACCGAGTCGTGGTGATGAACCCGGGCACGAAGCCGAACGAGACCATCTACACGTATTCGGAGGTGGAGCTTCAGGCCGTGCTCGCCGGACTCAAGAAAACCGGCAAGCGCTACCAGGATCCGATTCAGCGCTACAAGGGCCTCGGCGAAATGGATGCAGACCAGCTCGCCACGACGACTATGGAGCGGGCGCATCGCACGCTGCGCCGCGTGCGGGTCGCCGACGCGGAGATGGCCGGAAACGTCTTCGAGCTCCTGATGGGCAACGACGTCGCGCCGCGCAAGGAGTTCATCATCGAGAGCTCGGACAAACTGAGTCGCGACCGCATCGACGTGTGACGCCCGTGACCGGGGGGCCTACGAGTGGAACGATGTGCTGGCCAGGTCGCGTTCGCCGTTGATGATGGCGTCGACAACGCGCTGGGCGACGACGACCGGAGAGTAGCCGGCCGGCAGGCGCGGGGCGTTTCCGGAGATCGGGTGAGTGGAGAGGTCGGTCTCGGTGTGACCGGGCCGCGCGTCCAGAATGCGGATGCCGCTACGCCGCAGTTCCCGGCCGGCGGCCTGTCCGAAGGCAGCGAGGGCGGCCTTGGACGCCGAGTATGCGGCGAGGTTGGCAGTGGGGCTCTCGCTGACGACGCCGCTGAGGGTGACGATAAAGGGCTCTCGCCCCTGCTCGGCGGATTCGCCCAGCGCGATCCGAGCCGCACGGAGCAGGCGGATCGGTGCCAACGTGTTCACGGCGAACAGCTCGGCGAGCGTCTCATCGCTCACCTCGATCGCCGGTCCGAAGGCAACCACCCCCGATGCGTTGACGATGCCGTCGAGCCGTCCGTTCACGCTGATCGCGTCGGCGACGAGGGTCGTGATTGCGTTCGGATCGGTGAGGTCGGCGGCGAGCGGGGTTCCGGGGATCTGGAGCGCCTCAAGTTTCGCCTGGTTGCGACCGCTCAGGACGAGTCGGGCGCCGCCGGCAGCCAGAAGTCGGGCAATCTCACTTCCCAGACCCCCCGAGGCGCCGAGGACGAGAATGACGGAATCGTCGAGGTGTGTCATGTCGCCACCATAACGCACTACCCGCCGCACATGGCTGGGGATCGTGCTCGGGTGTCAGCCGATCCTGGCGCCGATGGCGCCGATCACGGAGTCCAGCATGGCCCCGGACGTATCACGCCGCGACCCTGATTCAGGAAGCGTGCGGGGAGTGCCGTCCGACGCGACCGCCCGGGCCGGCAGAGGCCCCACCCACGCGACGGAGACGGTGTCCTCGCCTTTCAGGAACCGTTGGGAGCGCACCCCACCCGTTCCCCGGCCTTTCGCCGGGTACTCGGAGAAATCGGACACTTTGGCGCTGCCCGGGTCTGTTCCGGGCAGGGTGTGGCTGCCGGTCGCGATGGTCGCAACCACGAGCGCGGCCGCGCCGTGCGTTTCCACGCTGGTGAAGTACACCACGTGCGCGTCCGCGGCCAGTTTGATGCCCGCCATGCCGCCGGCGGTGCGCCCCTGCGGGCGCACCGACCCGGCAGGAAAACGCAACAGCTGTGAGTCGGAGGCGATGAAGACGAGTTCGTCGTCTTCCGCACCCTGCGCCGCGCCGACCACCACGTCCTGGGGCTTCAGCGCGATGATCTCGAAATCGGGTTTGTTTGCCCAGTCGCCGGGTGTGACGCGTTTCACGATGCCCTGTCTGGTCCCGAGAACGATCGAATGCTCGGAATCGAGCGCGACGAGCGCGACGATCTTCTCCGCTGTGTTGGACAGGGCCAGGTAGTCGCGCACGCGTACGCCGGCCCCGAGCTGGACCGAGGTCGGCGGGAGCACGGGGAGGTCGACGGGGGAGAAGCGGATGAGCCGTCCCAGGCTGGTGACCGCTCCAACCTCGGTGCGACTGGTGGTGTCCAGAACGGACAGGACGGCGTCATGCTTGCTGCGCCTCTGAGCCGGGGTGATCCGCTCCGGCTGGACAGTGGAGCCGGCCGGAATCTCCACCCGGGCGATCTTGCCCGTCACGCTGAGGTAGACCCGGGTCGGGGTGTCCGTCACCTCGAGGATGGCGGCCTTCCGCTTGGCGGCGGCGCTGTTGGCGCCGGCGACACTCGCCTTGGCCTCAGTCAACAGGGTTCGCCGAGGCGTGCCGAAACGCTCGGCCACCGAGGCCAGTTCGTCGGACACCAGGGTGCGGATGGAGGCCTTTCTGCCGAGAAGCTTCTTCAGCGTCGCGATCTCCGCCAGCAGCTGATCCCGCTCGGTTTCGAGTTCGATGCGCGAGAAGCGGGTCAGGCGCCGCAGGCGGAGCTCGAGGATGTACTCGGCTTGAATCTGGCTCAGATCGAAAACGTCGATCAGCTTGGCGCGCGCCTGCTCGCTGTCGTCGCTGGCGCGGATGACCTGGATCACCTCGTCGATGTCCAGGATTGCCACCAGGAGGCCTTCGACGAGATGCAGACGCTCCGTTCGTCGGGCCAGTCGGTAGGCCGAGCGCCGGGTCACGACCTCGATTCGGTGTCCGATGTAGACGAGCAGGAGTTCTCGCAGGCCCAGTGTCTGCGGGCCGCCGTCGACGAGGGCGACCGCATTGATGTTGAATGAGTCCTCGAGCGGGGTCACCCGGTACAACTGCTCGAGCACGGCCTCCGGGCTGAAACCGGTCTTGATCCCGATGACGAGACGGAGCCCCTTGGTGCGGTCCGTCAGATCGGTGACATCGGAGATGCCACTGAGCTTCTTGGAATTGACCCCGTCCTTGATCTTTTCGATGACCCGCTCGGGCCCGACCAGATAGGGAAGTTCGGTGACGACGAGACCGGCCTTGCGCGCGGTGATGGCTTCGACGGATACCCGCGCCCGGGTCTTGAAACTGCCGCGCCCGGTGGCGTAGGCATCCATGATTCCCGACAGCCCGACGATCGTGCCGCCGGTGGGCAGGTCAGGCCCGGGGACGAACTCCATCAGGTCTTCGAGGGTCGCGTTTGGGTGGGCGAGCAGATGGCGTGCCGCGCCGACGACCTCGATCAGGTTGTGCGGGGCCATGTTGGTGGCCATGCCGACGGCGATACCGCTCGCGCCGTTGACGAGCAGGTTGGGGTAGGCGGCCGGGAGAACGTCCGGCTGGGTGAGCTGGTTGTCGTAGTTGGGTACGAAGTCGACGACGTCTTCGTCGAGGTTTTCTGTCATGGCCAGGGCCGGCGCGGCCAGCCTGGCCTCGGTGTACCGCGGGGCGGCCGGCCCGTCATCGAGCGAGCCGAAGTTGCCGTGGCCGTCGATCAAAGGGACCCGGAGCGTGAACGCCTGCGCCATGCGCACGAGAGCGTCATAGATCGCGGTGTCGCCATGCGGGTGCAGCTTGCCCATGACCTCGCCGACGACCCGCGCCGACTTGACGTGGCCGCGATCGGGGCGGAGCCCCATCTCGCTCATCTGGTACAGGATGCGCCGTTGCACTGGCTTGAGCCCGTCCCGGGCGTCCGGGAGCGCCCGGGAGTAGATGACCGAGTAGGCGTATTCGAGGAACGAGCCCTGCATCTCGGTGGAGACATCGACGTCTTCGATGCGCTCGGTGAACGTGGCGGGCGTGGTGCTGTCTGAACGGCTCATTCGTGAATTCTGCTGAGGCGTGCGTTGCGGGACGCGCGCTGTCGGGTAGGCGCTGGATCGATCCGGCCCTGTCTATGTCAGACTTGGCACGATGCCCCCCATGCTACCGGCCCGCCAATTCGGCACCCTGCGCCTTGCCGACGTTCTCACAAGTTCTCTCTCATCGATCGAGGGCATTTCCAACATTCTGGACCTCGGCCAGACGAACAAGGCGGTCGTCCTTCTGGCGGACGGCCTCGGCGTCAGTTCCCTCCGAGCCCGTCCCGGGCACGCCCGATTCCTGAACTCGCTGCTGACCAAGTCCAGCGTGATCGACGGCGTCTTCCCATCCACCACGGCTGCAGGAATCACGACCCTCACCACGGGTGTCGCACCCGGGCAGCACGGACTCGTCGGCTACCGGGTCCGAGACGCCGACCATGACCGTGTGGTGAACCAGCTGACCGGCTGGGACGACGGCATGCGACCGGAGACCTGGCAGCGTGCGCGCACCGTCTTCGAACGCGCCGCGGATGCCGGCATTCCCGGTTTCGCCATCGGACCCCGCCGGTACACCACATCCGGCTTCACCCAGGCGGCGCTTCGCGGTGCGCACTACGTGCCCGCAGAGAGCGTGCCCGACAGGTTCGCCGCCGCGCGACACCTTCTGGACACCGAGCCGCGCGCCCTCGTCTACGTCTACGTTCCCGAGCTGGATGTGGCCGCCCACGCGCACGGCTGGGAGTCCGAGCGGTGGTTGTCCGCGCTGGAGAACCTCGACGGCGCGGTTGCCCGCTTCGCGGCCGCACTGACAGCCGATGAGGGTCTCCTGGTCACGGCCGACCACGGAATCATCGACGTCCCGATGACCAGACACGTGCTCTTCGACACGGTCCCCGAACTCGTCGGCGGCGTCCGCCACATCGGCGGGGATCCCCGGTGCCTGCACCTCTACCTCGAACCCGAACTCGGTTCCGACGCAGCCGCAGCCCTCGCCGATACGTGGCGCGGTATCGAAGGCCACCGCGCCTGGGTCTTCAGCCGCGCGGAAGCAGTCGAGGCCGGGCTGTTCGGCGAAGTTGCACCCGAGGTCCTGCCTCGCATCGGCGACGTGATCGTGGCCGCACGCAAGCTCATCGCCTACTACGACTCCCGCGAGCCGAATCAGTCCGCACGTTCGATGGTCGGTCAGCACGGTTCGCTGACGGACGAGGAACTCCGCGTGCCCCTGATCAGGTCGGGGACCTTCTCCGTTTGAGGGCGTGAGTGTTGCGGCGTCAGGCGGGGTAGCGGCCGCGCTTGACCTGTGGTTTCGGCAGGCGAAGCACACGCAGTTGCAGTGCACGCATCGCTGCGTACCAGCGCACACGCTCGGCCTTCTCAGCGCCGAACTTGGCATTGAGCTTGCGCGTGACGATAAAGCCCAGGATGACGGAGTCGACAACGGCGACGATGACGAAGACCCACAGGCCCAGGATTCCGTACGTCTGCACTGCCGCGTCGGGGAATACGCTGAGCAGGATGACCAGAAACATCACCGGGATCATGAATTCGCCCACGTTGAAGCGGGCGTCGACAAAGTCGCGCACGAAGCGCTTCTGCGCACCGCGGTCGCGCACCGGGAGGAACTTCTCATCGCCGGCAGCCATACCCACCCGGGCACGCTCGCGAGCCTCGGCGGCCTTGCCTCTGGCCTGCTTGGCCGCGAGCTTGCGGTCATCTGGAACAAGCGGGCGCCGATTCAAAGCCTCCTGCTGCCTGCGGCTGGGCGTAGCCTGCCCTTTGCCGACAGGGTGGGATGCCGCGAGGCGAGACCTGGTCTCGTCCGGGGTCTCCATGGATGGTTGTGCGTCTGGGTTCACAGGCTTAGCCACATCAGTTCCTTGCAATTGGTTGCCTTAAGATTACCTGATGACCGATATTCGAGAAACAGCGCCCTCGGCAATCTCCCCGGCCGCCCCGGCTCTTCGCGCGGCAGTCGAACGCGGCCTCCCCACGACCATTGCCGACCTGTGCGCCCTGGTGCGGATTCCCTCCGTCTCCTGGGATGCCTTTGACGCGCATCAGGTTGCCGCCAGTGCGGATGCCGTCGCGGTCCTGGTCCGCGACCTCGGGGTGTTCGATTCGGTCGAGGTCAAGCGGGCCGGGATCCCGGGCGGTGCCGAACTCGGCCATCCGGCCGTTTTGGCCACGCGCGCGGCACGCAACGGGCGCCCGACGGTTCTGCTCTATGCGCACCACGATGTGCAACCGCCCGGCCAGGATGCGGACTGGGACTCCAACCCGTTCGAACCGACCGTGCGCGGCAACCGCCTCTACGGACGCGGTGCGGCGGACGACAAGGCGGGGGTCATGGCCCACATCGCGTCGATCCGAGCTCTCGTGGAAGCAGAAGGACCCGATTTCAACCTCGGCCTGGCACTCTTCATCGAAGGCGAGGAAGAGTTCGGCAGCCGGTCCTTCGCCACCTTCCTGGAGGAGAACCGGGAGTCCCTGCGCGCGGACGCCATCGTCGTCGCGGATTCGAACAACTGGGACATCAACACCCCTGCACTGACCACGGCGCTGCGCGGCAATGTCACGTTCCGACTGACGGTCCGCACCCTTGACCACGCGTCGCACTCGGGCATGTTCGGGGGAGCGGTTCCCGACGCGATGATGGCCGCCGTTCGTCTGCTCGACAGCCTGTACGCCGACGACGGCGCCGTCGCCGTCCGCGGGCTGACGAGCATCGATGTTCCGACTCCGGACTACACGGTGGAGCAGCTCCGCCTGGAAACCGGGCTCACCGACGGCGTCGTCGCGATCGGTCACGGCTCGGTGCTCAGCCGGATCTGGTCCCAGCCGGCCATCACAATCACCGGGATCGACGCGCCGTCCGTGGCCAACGCGTCGAACACGCTTACCCCGGCCGTCACCGTTCGACTAAGCACCCGGATCGCTCCCGGTCAGTCGGCCGACGAGGCTTTCCGTGCGCTCGAGGCGCATCTGCGTGCCAAGGCTCCATTCGGCGCCCGGATCGACATCGATGACGTCGACACGGGGGAGGCCTTCCTGGTCGACACGGGCGGCTGGGCCGTCGCTGAGACGCGGAGCGCCATGGCCGAAGCCTGGGGCGAAAGCCCGGTGGACATCGGCGTCGGCGGGTCCATCCCCTTCATCGCCGACCTGGTGCGGGTGTTTCCGGACGCTCAGATCCTGGTCACCGGGGTCGAGGACCCGGATTCCAGGGCGCACAGCCCCAACGAATCTCTGCATCTCGGAGTGTTCAAGCGGGCCATCCTCAGTGAGGCCTTCCTACTCGGCCGTCTGAATCAGCGCACCGGCAGCTGATCCGACCGAGAGCGCAGAAATCCGGGAATGCAGAGGGTGTATTCCCGGTTGTGGTCGGTACAATCTTCGTTGCCTCCGACGGTCATTCAGCCGCCGCGAAAGACCGCGTGAAAACGACTCGAACACTGAGGAGCACCATGACCGACACAGTCGCCACCAGCACAGCCGCCCATGGCGTGGGCCTGAGCGCCACCGCCGCTGACAAGGTACGCAGCCTGCTCGCTCAGGAAGGCCGCGAGGACCTCCGCCTGCGCGTTGCCGTTCAACCCGGAGGCTGCTCCGGCCTCATCTACCAGCTCTATTTCGACGAGAGGCTACTCGACGGTGACGCTCTCGTCGACTTCGATGGGGTCGAGATCGTCGTGGACAAAATGAGTGTCCCCTACCTGGACGGGGCATCCATTGACTTCGAGGACACCATCCAAAAGCAGGGGTTCACGATCGACAATCCGAACGCCGGCGGAAGCTGCGCATGCGGAGATTCCTTCAGCTGACCCACCGACGTCGGACAAAGCGCCCCGGGCTAGTACCTCCGCAAATCCTGTGACTGGCGACGAATTCGTTATCTCGGAGGCCGGTTCTTGCACAACGGATCGTGTCACCCGCAGTAAGCTGAGGGTCTATAGAAGCACTTCCAGTTAAGTGTCCTCGAGTCTCACCGAAAGGTTACTGGTGCGCAAAAACCATCGTCTCCGATGGGCTGCAATTCCAATCGCAGCGTCGTTGGCCCTTGTTCTCGCAGGTTGCTCGCAAGCCCAGCTTCATGGCTACCTCCCCGGCTTCATCGAGGGTGAGCCGGCGGTGACTAACCAGACCGAACGCATCTCCGGGCTATGGACCACGTCATGGATCGTTCTTTTGATCGTGGGTCTCATCACCTGGGGGCTCACGATCTGGGCCGTCGTTGTCTACCGTCGCCGCAAGGGCCAGACCGGTCTTCCGGTGCAGCTTCGTTACAACATGCCTATCGAAATTTTCTACACTGTCGTTCCCCTTATTCTCGTGGTCGGTTTCTTCGCCTTCACCGCGCGGGACCAGGCAGAGATCGAGGCACGCTTCGATGAGCCGGAGGTCAAAATCCAGGTCATCGGCAAGCAGTGGGCTTGGGACTTCAACTACGTCAACGAAGACGTCTATACCGCGGGGATCCAGGGCCAGCCCGACGTCGACGGTCCCGCCGGTTCGCTGCTTCAGTCCGAAATCCCCACGCTCGTCCTGCCGGTCGGCCAGAAGGTCGAGCTGGCGCTCGACGCCCGCGATGTCATCCACTCGTTCTGGGTCGTCGACTTCCTGTACAAAAAGGACATGATCCCCGGCAAGACCAACTACATGTCGATCATCCCGGAGCGCATCGGCACCTATGACGGGAAATGTGCCGAACTGTGCGGCGAGTACCACTCGCTCATGCTCTTCAAGGTCGAGGTCGTCTCCGAGGCAGACTACGAGTCGTACATCGACTCTTTGCGTGCTGAAGGCAACGACGGCCAGCTCGGCCTCGAGTACGAGCGCAACCAAAATCTGCCGGGAACGACAGCACCGACCGAGCAGGAGGGCAACTAGTCCATGACTACCACCACTACGGCATCTTCCGCGCCGGCAGCCCCCACCGCTCCGCGTCGGCCCACCGGTGTCGAGCGCAAGGGCAACGTCATCGTCCGGTGGATCACCTCCACCGACCACAAGGTGATCGGGTACATGTACCTGATCACGTCGTTCGTCTACTTCTGCCTCGCCGGCGTCATGGCACTGGTGATCCGCGCACAGCTCTTCGCCCCCGGTCTCGAGGTCGTCCAGACGAAGGAGCAGTACAACCAGCTCTTCACCATGCACGGCACAATCATGCTGCTGATGTTCGCGACACCGCTGTTTTTCGGATTCGCGAACTCCCTCATGCCCCTGCAGATCGGCGCCCCCGACGTGGCCTTCCCCCGGTTGAACGCCTTCTCCTTCTGGGCCTTCTTCTTCGGCAGCCTTGTCGCCGTCGGTGGCTTCCTCACCCCGCAGGGTGCCGCGTCCTTCGGCTGGTTCGCCTATCAGCCACTGGCCAGCACGACGTTCTCCCCAGGCGTCGGCGGCAACCTGTGGATGGTCGGGCTCGGGCTGAGCGGCTTCGGCACCATCCTCGGAGCCGTGAACTTCATCACCACAGTGATCACGATGCGCGCCCCCGGCATGACCATGTTCCGGATGCCCATCTTCACCTGGAACACCCTGGTCACGTCGCTTCTCATCCTGATGGCCTTCCCGGTCCTCGCCGCGGCGCTCCTGGCCGCGGCGTCCGACCGGATCTTCCTCTCGCACATCTACGATCCGGCCAATGGTGGTGCCATCCTGTGGCAGCACCTGTTCTGGTTCTTCGGTCACCCTGAGGTGTACATCATCGCGCTGCCGTTCTTCGGCATCGTGTCAGAAGTCTTCCCGGTCTTCAGCCGCAAGCCGATCTTCGGTTACAAGACCCTCATCTACGCGACCATCTCCATCGCGGCACTGTCCGTGGCGGTCTGGGCGCACCACATGTACGTCACCGGCTCCGTGCTGCTGCCGTTCTTCTCCCTGATGACGATGCTGATCGCCGTCCCGACCGGGGTGAAGATCTTCAACTGGATCGGCACCATGTGGCGGGGCTCACTGACCTTTGAGACGCCCATGCTGTGGGCCCTCGGCTTCTTGGTCACCTTCACCTTCGGTGGCCTCACCGGCGTCATCCTGGCCTCGCCGCCGCTCGACTTCCACGTCTCGGACACCTACTTCGTCGTCGCGCACTTCCACTACGTCATCTTCGGAACCGTGGTGTTCGCGATGTTCAGCGGGTTCTACTTTTGGTGGCCGAAGTGGACCGGCAAGATGCTCAATGAGAGCCTCGGCAAGTGGCACTTCTGGTTCCTCTTCATCGGTTTCCACACCACCTTCCTGGTACAGCACTGGCTGGGCGTCGTGGGCATGCCGCGTCGCTACGCGTCGTACCTGCCCGAGGACGGCTTCACCTGGATGAACCAGTTGTCCACGGTCGGTTCGGTCATTCTCGCGATCTCGATGATCCCGTTCTTCCTGAACGTCTATATCACCGCCCGCAAGGCACCGCAGGTCACCGTGAACGACCCGTGGGGCTACGGCGGCTCGCTGGAGTGGGCTACCTCCTGCCCGCCGCCGCGCCACAACTTTACCTCGATCCCGCGCATCCGGTCCGAACGCCCTGCGTTCGACCTGAACCACCCGGAAGCGCCCATAACAGTCGGAATCGGGCCGGCGAAGGACGCCCCGGATGCCCCCACGTACGACGTCGCGTCGAAAAGGACGAAGTAAATGAGAACCAACGTCAACCTGCTCTGGGTTCTGACAGGATTTTTCGCCCTGGTCACGGTTGCCTACGTCATCTGGGGACTCGTCGACCCGTTGCAGAACAAGGTTGAGTGGGCGGGGACGTTCGCACTCGGCCTGTCCGCCATCCTGTTCAGCTTTATCGCCTTCTACCTCGGACGCGTACACAGCGCCCAGGGCGGCGAGCTTCCCGAAGATCGTCTGGACGCGAATATCGACGACGGCGACCCTGAGGTTGGTTTCTACAGCCCGTGGAGCTGGTGGCCCATCCTCTTGGCTGCCAGTGCTGCTCTGCTCTTCATGGGGCTGGCTGTCGGCGTGTGGATCTCGATCATCGCGTTGGGTGTCGGCGTCATCTGCCTCGTCGGTTGGGTATACGAGTACTACCGGGGCAATTTCGCGCGCTGATTCGAACCGAAATGCGTACTTCAGGCAGAAGGGGCGGCGTCCAGGACACAGGTCCTGGACGTCGCCGTTGGTTATACCCGGCGCATCGCTTCGGAGTGACACGTTCGGATAATTTCACAGTTCCACGTAGCCTGATCCACAGTTCCCGCCCGCATGGCCTCAAACGATTTCGACGGAGATTCTCTGGTGTACTCGTCTTTCCAGGGCGTCGGGGTGCGATTCTGCCAGAATCTCCGTCGAATTCGTTCAGGTCGTGGGACGCTACGCGTGGCTGCCGGGCTTCAGATCGTGATGCGACGGTAGCCGAGTAACTCGAAGGACGCCGTGACGGTCTGAACGCCGCTGAGCTGGTGGGTCAGCGCGTCGACATCCGTGTGGTGGGCTGACGGACCCATCCCGATCAGAGCGGATGCCTGGGCCGGGTTGAGACGCAGCGAAGACGACAACTCGTCCCGTGTTTCCAGTTCGAAGGCGGGGGACAGCGCCTCGGACAGGTGCTTGCCTTTGTTCGCGGGCACGTCCAACGCCAGACCGGACGCCCTGAGCTCCTGCAGGTGGGAAGCTTGCGGCACGACGACGATGAGCAGGCCGTCTTCGCGCAGCACCCGGTGAAACTCGGACGGGTTCCGGGGGGCAAAAACGTTGAGGAGTACATCTGCTGATGCGTCCCGTACCGGCAGGGGGGACCAGACATCCGCCACGAGCCCGTCGACGTTGTCCTGACCGCTCACTGTGCGCCCGACCGCCACGGGGGAAAGGTCCATTCCCAGGGCACGCGCATCTGGACAGAGTGCGAGAACCCCCCGCAAGTAGTATCCGGTTCCACAGCCGATGTCTAAGACCCGGGAGGGGTTCTCAGCCGCCACCCGCTCAGCGAGGCGGTGGCGCAGCGGCTCGTACCAGCCGGTCTCAAGGAAAAGTGCTCTCGCGTCGACCATCGCGACGCTATCGCCGATCAGCCGGCGCGCACCGCCTGCCAATGACACGTATCCGCGCTTGTTCGCGTCGAAGGAGTGTCCGGCCCCGCAGCGCAGCGTCAGCGGCCTGGCGGGGGTGAGTGGCAGAAAACAGTTCGGGCACCGAAGCCACTCCGACAGGGTCTGGAGGGACATCGATGCCCGATCTGTGTTCGCGGCCGGAGCCTAGTGGTGGTGGTCGTGCGCCCGTTCGAGTTCAGTGGTCGATACCGGTTCGATCCGGTCCTCGAAGAACCAGCGGGACAGTCCGGCACGGGCCTTTTGGCCCGCCGTGATTTTGCCCTTGGCGTTCGGGCGGATCATGAGCGGCTTGTAGTCGTTATAGCTGACCAGCTTCCAGCGCTCATATTCATCAACGGGCTGGTGAACTTCGATGTACTCGCCACCGGGCAGACGCACGATACGTCCGGACTCGTAGCCGTGCAGAACGATCTCGCGGTCCTTCTTCTGCAACGCCAGGCAGATGCGTTTCGTCACGAAGAAGGCGATGAAGGGCCCCACAATCACCAGGAACTGCATGGTGTGAATCACGCCCTCCATCGTCACCTTGAAGTGCGTTGCGATGATGTCCGAGGAGGCCGTGGCCCACAGCGCCGCGTAGAACGTGACTCCGGCGGCACCGATGGCGGTGCGTGTCGGGGCGTTCCGGGGACGGTCGAGAATGTGGTGCTCTCGCTTGTCTCCGGTGACCCATCCCTCGATGAACGGGTAGATGAGCACGACCAGGATGAACAGGCCCAGCGACACCAACGGGATCAGGATGTTGAAGGACCAGGTGCGATCGAGCCAGACCATCTCGAGTCCCGGCGGGATCAGGCGCAGGGCGCCGTCAGCGAAACCGATGTACCAGTCCGGCTGTGTTCCGGCCGAAACGGGGGAGGGGTCGTAGGGACCGTAGTTCCAGATGGGGTTGATCGTGAACAGCGACGCCATCAGCATCACGATGCCGAAGACGATGAAGAAGAAGCCACCGGCCTTGGCCGCATATACGGGGAGAACCGGGTAGCCGACCACATTCTGGTTGGTGCGTCCGGCACCAGGGTATTGCGTGTGTTTGTGTACGACGACGAAGAGCAGGTGCATCGCGATCAGTGCCACGATAATGGCCGGCAGCAGCAGAATGTGGAGGGAGTACAGGCGTCCGACGATCGCCTCGCCCGGGAACTCTCCACCGAACAGGAGGAACGAAATCCAGGTTCCGACCAGCGGGATTCCCTTGACCATTCCGTCGATGATGCGCAAGCCGTTTCCGGAGAGCAGGTCGTCGGGGAGGGAGTAGCCGGTGAATCCTTCGGCCATGGCCAGGATGAACAGAACGAACCCGATGACCCAGTTGAGCTCGCGCGGCTTGCGGAACGCACCGGTGAAGTAGATGCGGAGCATGTGCAAGCCGATTGCAGCCACGAAGAGTAGTGCTGCCCAGTGGTGGACCTGGCGCATGAGGAGCCCGCCACGAATATCAAAGGAGATGTCCAGGGAGGATGCCATCGCGGCAGACATCTCCACACCCTTGAGTGGCATGTACGAACCGTCGTACTCCACCGGCGTCATCGACGCACTGAAGAAGAACGTGAGGAACGAACCGGACAACAGGATGATGACAAAGCTGTACAGGGCAACCTCACCGAGCAGGAATGACCAGTGGTCGGGGAAGATCTTGCGACCTAGTTCCTTGACCGCAGTCGAAATGCTGGTGCGTTCGTCGATGTAGTTCGCGGCGGCCCCGGTAAGGCCACCGGACTTCTTTGTTTCGACTAGGTCAGTAGTCGTAGTTGCAGTGCTCAATTCCGCTCCCAGAAGCTCGGTCCGACGGGTTCAGTGAAATCGCTTTGTGCAATGAGATACCCCTCGGAGTCTACCGTGATGGGCAGCTGCGGCAGAGGGCGCTTGGCCGGTCCGAAGATGACTTCGCACTGGTTCGTCACGTCGAACTGCGACTGGTGACAGGGGCACAGGAGCGTGTGGGTCTGCTGCTCATAAAGCGCGACCGGGCATCCGACGTGCGTGCAGATCTTTGAGTAGGCGACAATGCCGTCGTACGACCAGTCCTTCTTGTCGGCGGGCTCATTGATGTCTTCCGGCTTCAGCCTCATCAGAAGAACTGCGGCCTTGGCCTTCTCTTCGAGTTTGCCGTGGCCGAGGTCCTGCAATCCTTCGGGAATCACATGAAAGGCCGAGCCGAGGGTGACATCGGAGGCCTTGATCGGTGTGCCCGTGGGATCGATCGCGAGCCTGGTGCCCTTCTTCCACATGGTGTGTTCGAGAGCTGCAGCGGGATTGGTGTCCTGCGGGCCCAAGCCGCGGAACAGCACGACGGCCGGAAGCGGAAAGGCGATCAAGGCGCCGATGAGGCTGTTTCGGATTAGCGTACGGCGACCGATGCCCGATTCGACATTGGCCTCGTGAAAGATCTCGACCGCGCGTTCGCGGGTCTCATCCGACCCTCGCACCGGGTGGCGCTCGTCGACGCCTTCGTGGTCGAACATGAGCGCCTTGCCCCAGTGCACGGCGCCGATGCCGATTGCCAGAAGGGCGAGGGTGAGGCCGAGACCGATGAAGAGGTTGTTCAGACGAACCGAATCCGGTTCCTCAGGGATGATCGGGAAGACCATATACGCCACGATTGCGAAGACACTGCCCACGATCGACAGGTAGAAGAGCGTGTAGACGGTTCGCTCGGCGCGACGCTCCGCGCTGGGGTTGAGGTCGGTGACGCGCAGGCGGTGCGGGGGGAAACCCGGATTGGCCACGGCGTCCCGTACGACGACGGCGGTGCCCGCGGGAGCCCCCTCATGCCCGACGCCCGACGAGTCAGCAGCGGTCAAGTCCTTCCCGCTGTTATCGTCCTTGGCCATTGTTCTCCTTCATCGGAATTCTCATAAAACAGTTTGTGTCAGACCTGGTTGGTGATCAGTTCGACTTGGCGGTGATCCACACCGTCAGGGCAACGATCGACCCAAGACCGAAGATCCAAAGGAAAAGACCTTCCGAGACCGGTCCGAGGGCGCCCAGAGCGAATCCACCGGGAGACGGGTTGTTGTCCAGGTACTTGAGGTAGGTGATGATGTCGCGCTTGCTCTCCGGGGAAATGTTCATGTCGTTGAACACGGGCATATTCTGCGGGCCGGTGACCATGGCCTCGTAGATGTGCTTCTCCGTGACCCCCGCCAGGGCAGGCGCATACTTGCCCTGAGTGAGGGCACCACCGGCGCCGGCGACGTTGTGGCACATCGCGCAGTTGATGCGGAACAGCTCGGCGCCGTTGGCGGCATCGCCCTCAGCGTCGAGGAGAGACGGATCCGGAAGTGCCGGACCCGGCGCGAGGGACGCCACGTAAGCGGCGAGGGACACGATTTGCTCGTCTGTGAACTGGACGGCCTTCTTCTCAGCCTGCGGTCCGTTCAACTGCATCGGCATCCGTCCGGTGCCCACCTGGAAGTCGACCGATGCAGCACCGACGCCGATCAGGCTGGGGCCGGCATTGGTCCCCGCTGCTTCCAATCCGTGACAGGTGGCGCAGTTGGCCGCGAAGAGTTTCTGCCCTTCGCTGACGGTCTGCTGCGACGCGGCGTTCGTCTCCGCACTGGCCGTGCTCGTGCTGAAAGCGGCGTAGGCGCCTCCTGTGAAGAGGAGTCCGATCGCGATGAGGGCGACGCTGGCAAGCGGGCTGCGACGGCCGGCTTTGCGACCGTCGGACTGCTTCGGTGTGCTAATCGTGGTCATACGTGGTGTCCACTCCGACTTTCTATTTAAGAACGTAAATAACGAGGAACAACCCGATCCAGACGACGTCGACGAAGTGCCAGTAGTACGACACGACGATGGCGCTCGTTGCTTCCTTGTGACCGAAGTTCTTGACCGCGAAGGCGCGCCCGATGACGAGCAGGAACGCGATCAGGCCGGCAGTCACGTGAATACCGTGGAACCCGGTGGTGAGGTAAAATGCGGATCCGTAGGCGTTGCTGGTAAGCGAGACGCCCTCGGAAACGAGAGTCGCGTACTCAAAGACCTGACCGGACACGAATATGGCCCCGAGGGCGTAGGTGAGGAAGAACCACTCGACCATGCCCCACTGGCTGGGTTTCCATCCGGTCGAACGTGATTGCAGGCGTTCTGCCGCAAACACTCCGAATTGGCAGGTCACCGAAGAGGACACAAGGATCAGCGTGTTCACGAGGGCGAATCCGAAGCCGTGCTTCTCTGTCTCGAATAACCACAATTCAGGCGACGTCGACCGCAGCGTGAAATAGATGGCGAAGAGCCCGGCGAAGAACATGACTTCGCTGCCCAACCAGACGATAGTGCCGACAGCCACGCTGTTGGGCCGGTTAACAACGGGCGCATTGACCGTGTAAGTAATTGATGGACTCGTCACCCTTCCATTATGGCCGATTTGCGTAGCGGTTATTGTCATCGGGGCGGACCTGTCCCTCAATTGCGGGAATGACTACCTGATTGCAACAAACGCGCCCCGGGAAGCGAATTCGGGACGGATCGTCGATCTCGCTAAAATCGTTCCATGCTTGAAATTCAGTCCTGGCCAAACGTCCTCAGCGCTCTGCTTGCGGGGGAGGACCTCAGCGTCTCCGATGCCGCGTGGAGCATGGAGCAGGTCATGCTGGGGGAGGCAACTCCGGCGCAGCTGGCCGGCTTCCTCGTAGCCCTACGCGCCAAGGGCGAAACCGTTGACGAAATCGTCGGGTTTCGGGATGCGATCCTCGACCATGCCGTACCGCTGGCGGTGAACCCGATGGCCTTGGACATCGTCGGCACTGGTGGGGATCGGTTCGGCACCGTCAACATCTCGACGATGGCCTCCATCATCTGCGCCGGGGTCGGCGTTCCCGTGATCAAACACGGGAACCGGGCCTCAAGCTCGGCGTCCGGTTCGTCGGACGTGCTTGCTGCCCTCGGCATTGACCTGACACTGTCCGCCGACCAGGTTGCTGCCATTTTGGATACGGCTGGGATCACCTTCGCCTTCGCTGCCGCTTTTCACCCAGGGTTCCGTCACGCAGCCCTGGCGCGCAAGGAGCTCGGCATCCCCACGGTGTTCAACTACCTCGGCCCGTTGTGCAATCCGGCCCGTCCCGAGGCGTCAGCAGTGGGAGTCGCAAACCTGGACCGAGTTCCGCTCATCGTGGGTGTATTCCAGACGCGGGGGGCGACGGCCCTGGTCTTCCGCGGTGATGACGGTCTTGATGAGCTGACCACGACGGGCCACAGCCATGTCTGGGAGGTGTCGCGGGGCTTGGTGACGGAACACGACATCGATCCGCGTGACCTGGGAATTCGACGGGCCTCGATCAATGAGCTCGTTGGCGGGGACGCTGAGCACAATGCCGCCGTCGTTCATTCAGTGCTGGCCGGTGAGGTCGGTGCGGTGCGTGACATCGTCCTGCTGAACGCGGCCGCCGGCCTGGTCGCGTTTGACCTGGCAAACGATCCCGCGCAGTCTCAAGTCAATATCATCGAGCGCTTCCGCACCAAAATGGCCGTGGCCGCAGAGGCAGTCGACTCCGGTGCGGCCACGGTCAAGCTCGCTGAGTGGGTTGCGGCCAGTCGGGTGTGACCCGGCTGGCCCAGACACCGAGACGAGCTAGACGACGTCGTCGTCAACCCAGCCGAACGTCTTGGTAACGGCCTTCTTCCAGTTGCGCATCTGTCGGTTCCGCTCTTCTTCGCCCATTTGCGGGGTCCACCGGCTGTCCTCCTGCCAGTTGGCCCGCAATTCGTCAAGGTCGCTCCAGAACCCGACCGCCAGTCCGGCGGCGTACGCGGCGCCGAGAGCCGTGGTTTCGGCCACGACGGGTCGTACCACTGGCACGCCGATGATGTCGGCCTGGAACTGCATCAGCGTGTTGTTGACGATCATGCCGCCGTCAACCTTCAGCTCGGTCAATGGGACACCAGAGTCGGCGTTGACCGCGTCGAGGACCTCCCGGGTCTGAAACGCGGTCGCCTCGAGGGTGGCGCGGGCGATGTGGCCCTTGTTCACGAATCGGGTCAGGCCGACCAGGGCGCCACGGGCATCCGCACGCCAGTACGGCGCGAACAGGCCGGAGAAGGCCGGCACGAAGTAGGCGCCGCCATTGTCATCGACCGTTTTGGCAAGCGTCTCGATTTCCTCGGAGGTACTGATCATTCCCAGATTGTCTCGCAGCCACTGCACGAGGGCGCCGGTGACGGCGATCGACCCCTCCAACGCATAGTGGGGGGCCGCGTCGCCGAGTTTGTAACCGAGCGTGGTGAGCAGACCGTTCTTGGAGTGGATGATCTCGGTGCCCGTGTTGAAGATGAGGAAGTTGCCCGTGCCGTAGGTGTTCTTCGCCTCACCCTGGTCGAAAGCGGCCTGTCCGAAGGTGGCCGCCTGCTGGTCGCCCAGGATGCCCGCGATCGGTACCTCGCGCAGCAGGCTGTGCTCATTCACGAGGCCGTAGACCTCGGACGAGGAGCGAATCTCGGGCAGCATCGACCTCGGCACCCCGAAGGCGGCGAGGATGTCGTCGTCCCATTGCAGAGTCTCGAGATCCATGAACATGGTGCGACTGGCGTTGGTCACGTCCGTCGCGTGCACGCCGCCTTCGAGCCCGCCGGTCAGGTTCCACAGCACCCAGGAGTCCGTCGTGCCGAACATCAGATCGCCCGCTTCGGCCTTGGCGCGCGCGCCATGCACGTTCTCAAGAATCCAGACGATCTTCGTTCCGGAGAAGTATGTCGCCAGGGGGAGCCCAACCTGGGCTTTGAACCGTTCGACTCCGCCGTCGGCGGCGAGACGGTCCACGATCGGCTGGGTGCGGGTATCCTGCCAGACAATCGCGTTGTATACGGGCAGCCCGGTGTGGCGGTCCCAGACCACTGCGGTCTCACGCTGGTTGGTGATTCCCACGGCCTCGATGTCATGCCGAGTCAGGTTCGCCTTGGACAAAGCCTGGCCGATCACTTCACGGGTGTTGTCCCAAATTTCCATCGGGTCGTGCTCGACCCAGCCGGCCCGGGGGAAGATCTGCTCGTGCTCAAGCTGACCAATCGCGATCACCGAGCCTGCTTTGTCGAAGATGATGGCTCGGGAACTCGTGGTTCCCTGGTCGATTGCGATGACGTACTTGGCCATGAAATACCTCCTTGGATTGCGAGAATCGATGCTGGACGCGGCGCACTGACGCCACACAGTGCGGGCCGATTCAATGACTGAACCGGCCCGCGGGAAGGATTACGTGAGGACGGGCAAAAGGAACAGGGAAGCCCATCCGGCGAGCATGCCGCCAATGACCGGACCCACGACAGGAACCCAGGAATATGCCCAATCGGACGTTCCCTTGCCCTTGATCGGCAGGACGAAGTGCGCGATGCGGGGCCCCAGGTCACGAGCCGGGTTGATGGCGTATCCGGTCGGCCCACCGAGCGAGGTGCCGATGACGATGACAAGCAGCGCGACGGGCAGTGCACCGAGCGCGGCCAGTCCACCACTCTCGCCCTGGCGCCCGCCACCGAAAGCCAGAACGACGAAGACGAGCACGAATGTGCCGATGATCTCGGTTGTCAGATTCCAGCCGTAGGAGCGGATGGCCGGACCGGTCGAGAAGACGCCGAGTTTGTTGGCGGAGTTGGGCTCAGCGTCGAAGTGCTGTTTGTAGGTCAGCCAGCAAAAGACGGCTCCGATGAAGGCGCCGAGGAACTGACCCGCGATGTAGGTGAGGACCGACAGGAAGTTCACGGGAACGCCCGAACCGAACTCCGTCGCACCCGCTGTCACCAGGCCGAGGGTGACTGCCGGGTTGAGGTGTGCGCCGGAGTTATAGGCGACGATGACGCCGGCGAAGACTGCGAAACCCCACCCGATGGTGACCATGAGGAATCCGCCGCCAAGGCCCTTGTTCTTGGCCAGCGCGACGTTGGCGACCACACCGGTTCCGAGGAGGACGAGCATCCCCGTACCCAGCACTTCCGATAAGAATACGACTCCAATATTGTCCACGTTGACCTTTCTTGGTGAGGCTGGAGATGCCGGAGCAACCCTGAGCGGTGAGCGATCGGCATTACCATAGCGCGGCGATTAACGCAGCGGAATGGGCCGGTGGACGTGTAATTCACCGCCCCTTACCGGCAGCGAGGGCAGCGCGTAGGTTGAGCCTGGAGTGCACGGCGCTCCACACCAGCCCGTCGACGGGCAGTCCAACCACCTCGATCGAAGGAAGAGACATGAAGAAACTCGTCAATGATCCCAAGAACGTCGTCGCTGAGGCCGTGGCCGGGTTCGGCGCGGCCCACGCCGATATCGTCCGGATTTCGACGGAACCGATCCACATCGTGCGCACGGAAGCTCCCGTTGCCGGGAAAGTGGGTCTGGTCAGCGGAGGAGGAAGCGGACACGAGCCACTTCACGGTGGGTTCGTCGGGTTCGGGATGCTGGACGCAGCCGTACCCGGGGCCGTTTTCACCTCACCGACACCCGACCCGATCCTCGCCGCGACGAAGGCGGTCGATGGGGGAGCGGGGGTACTCCACATCGTCAAGAACTACACCGGGGACGTCTTGAATTTCGAGACCGCCGCCGACCTCGCCGCCGCGGAGGGAATCGAGGTCCGCTCGGTGATCGTCAACGACGACGTCGCCGTGAAGGACTCGCTGTACACGGCCGGGCGACGTGGTGTGGCCGGAACGGTCCTGGTCGAGAAGATCGCTGGAGCGTCGGCTGAGCGCGGAGACGCCCTGGAGACCGTTGCCGCGATCGCAGAGAGGGTCATCTCCGGGGTGCGGTCAATGGGTGTGGCGCTGACGCCGTGCGTTGTTCCCCACGCCGGGGAAGGCAGCTTCACGCTCGCCGACGATGAGATCGAGATCGGGATCGGCATCCACGGCGAGCCGGGGCGCGCGCGCATCACGCTGGAGCCGGCCGACGCCATCGTCGACCGTCTCCTCGGCCCTATCCTTGAGGACATCCCGTTCGTGGCCGGAGACAACGTGCTTCTCTTCGTCAACGGAATGGGCGGCACACCGCAAATCGAGCTGTACATCGTATTTCGACGGGCCGCCGAGGTGTTGGCCGAACAGGGGATCGTAGTGACCAGGACACTCGTCGGGAACTTCACGACGTCTCTCGAGATGCAGGGAACATCCATCACCGTGCTGAAACTCGATGACGAATTGACTGCCCTGTGGGATGCGCCGGTCCAGACGGCAGCGCTACGGTGGGGACGATAGGCGGGTAGAAGGAGATCCAATGAATTTGGACGGCACGTGGGCGAAAGCCTGGATCAGGGCCAGTGCGGCGGTAATGAATGAGCACCGTGTGGAATTGATTGATCTGGACCGTGAAATCGGCGATGGTGATCATGGTGAAAACATGGACCGCGGTTTTCAGGCGGTGCTGTTGAAACTCGATGACCTTCCGGCCGAGGCGAACCCCGGGGACGTCTTCAAACTCGTCGCAACCACATTGATCTCAACCGTGGGCGGTGCGGCGGGTCCACTGTACGGAACAGCGTTCCTCAAGGCGGCCGTGGCCATCACCGGCTCGGCTGACCTTAACGGGGCCGCTCTGGTTGCACTCCTGGCGGCCGCGCGAGACGGCATCGTCCTGCGCGGCAAAGCGGAGTCCGGAGACAAGACCATGGTCGATGCCTGGACTCCGGCGGTCGACGCCGCCGAAGCAGCCCGTGCCGACGGTGCGGACGACCTGGCGATTTTGATGGCTGCGGCAGCTGCTGCCGAGGCAGGGGCAGAGGCGACGGAACCCTGGGTCGCGCGTAAGGGACGGGCTAGCTACCTCGGCGAACGGGCCATCGGTCACCGCGACCCGGGAGCGCAGTCTTCGGCCCTGCTGTTGCGAGCAGCTGCCGACACCGCCGCGACCGCCTGAAATGACCGCCACAGAGGGGCTTGTCGGTCTCGTTTTCATCTCCCACAGCTCGAAGATCGCCGACGGTCTCGTCGATCTGGCGACCCAGATGGCAGCCCGAACGAGGATGGTCCCGGCCGGTGGGACAGACGACGGGGGTATCGGCACGAGCTTCACGAAGGTGGTCAGCGGCATTGCACAGGCTGACGCCGGCGCCGGCGTCGTGCTGCTCTGCGACCTGGGCTCCGCGATCCTGACGGCCGAAACCGCGTTGGATTTCCTCGGAGACGCGGCGCGTGCCCGAGTACGAATCGTGGATGCGCCTCTGGTCGAGGGGGGAGTGGCTGCAGCCGTCGCCGCCGAGATAGGGGGAGACATCGCGTCTGTCGTGCGGGCCGCGCAATCCGCCGCCGGGGCGGTCTGCGCACCTGGGGCGGAACCAGCGCTGCCGCCAGTGGTCACGCGAACCGTTACCCTGGTAAACAAGGATGGTCTGCATGCCCGACCGGCTGCTGACTTCGTGAAGCTCGCCAGTACGTTCGAGGCACGAGTCACCGTGAATGGCAAAGATGCGTCCAGTCTGCTTGCCGTGATGTCACTCGGACTCATCCGCGGCATGACCGCGGAGATCTCCTCCTCGGATGAGGCCGGAGCGGCAGCCGTAGCCGCATTGGGAGACCTTCTGGAATCGGGTTTCGGAGAAGAGTAGACGCACAGCACACACGCCTGGTCGATTTTGCAACTCGGCGTAGTCTGAGCGCATGGTCAAAGACAGGAAACCGCCGGAGAGCAGTCCTACTCGTCACTCCGACCGAGTGGATCCGCGATTCGCGGATACGGACGGGCCGACCGATCTAAAGGAATGCCCGGTCTGTGGGCAGACCATGCGTGCGCATTCGATCGAGCGCGGCGCCCATGACACGATCCTTACGTGCCCCGTGCCGCATCCGGGCGCGTGGGACCGGGACGCGTTCCTGCCCGTGAACGAATTCGGGATGGTCCTGCGCCCGCACGAACCGGAGAACACGGACGAGGAAATCGACCGCCCCGAATGAGGCCGCCGGCGGCGGTTCGGTTGGCTGTCGCCAAATGTCTGCACACGGGTCCCAATCCACCGTTGGACACACTCCGGCACGATGCGGGACGTTTCGGAAGTGCTCCGATGCCTCTCGTAGTCCGGCGAAAGCGTAGTCTGTACTGACATAATGTGCATTATCGGTCAATCAATGAAGAGGTCTGGACGTGCTGGCCGGACTCGACTACCGTGTGCGACACGGCTCGTTCCCAGAATCCGAGAGGCACCTGAAATGCCCACTACCGTTACGGCCGTTGATCTGTCGTTGGATTCGAGAGCGCTCAGCACGTCAGAAATCACGGGTGTGCGCCTGGCCATCGCTGGGACCGGCCTGCTGGCTCTGGTCGTCGGCATCCTGATCCTGTCCTGGCCGGACACCACCGTCGCGTCCCTCGGGATTCTGTTCGGCTTGTACTTCTTGATCAGCGGCATCGTTCACGTAGTCCGAGGATTATTCACACAGGGTGCGTCCGGTGGTAGCCGGGTTGTGAACATCCTGCTCGGCGTGCTGCTGATCGTCGGCGGTATCGTCGCAATCAGGACCCCTTTGGACACCCTGGCCGTGCTCGGGATGCTTATCGGGATCTCCTGGATCGTGGAAGGTGTGGCCGGATTGGTCGAGACGGCTCCGGACTCCAGCAGGTGGTTCGGCACGGTCTTCGGCGCCATCGCCGTCGTGGCCGGCGTCGTGGTGCTCTTCTCCCCCGTCGAGTCGGTCACCATTCTGGTCACGATCGGCGGAGTGTTCCTCGTTCTGTCCGGGATCATCCAACTGGCGCAGGCCTTCATGTTCGGCCGGGGTCGGTCGGCAACACTCGATACGGCGTAGCCGCACGGAGTGGCCGCAGAGCACTCGTCCGGCCGCACCGCACGTGCTGCCCGCAACGTCAGTTTCGACTGGCGGCTTCTCCGACGTAGTCCGCGATGTCCCCGACATACCTGGTGTTGTTCTCCGGCACGGCCTCGACAGCCGCCAACGCAACCTCGGCGCCGAATTCGCTGACGTTGTACAGCCGGCCGGCGGCATCCTTGCGCGCGTTCATGGTGCCCGGGCTGGCTCGCTCAAGCAGGACGGCGGTGACCGTGCCCTCGATGATGTCGCCGGAGACAACGACGAAACCGATGCCGGCCTCGGCGAGCTCGGGGATGAGGGCGCGCAATGCGTCCTCGCCGGCGCGCTTGCTCCGGGCGACCGGCTCGTATTCGGCCATGGTCGTCGTGGTCTCGACAAAGTGAGCCTGGTGGCTGGTGACGAACACCACGCGGGCACCCGGAGCGAGCAAGGGCCGTGCCGCGTGCAGCAGGTTGACCTGGGCGTCCCGGTTCAGCTGCATGGCGTAATCCTCGGCCATGCCGCTTTCCATGCCGCCGGAGGCGTTCATGACGAGGATGTCGAGCCCACCGAACTCCGTGAGGATGGTTTCGAACATGGACTCGACGGATGCAGCATCCGTCAGATCTGCGCCGACCGTGATTGCCGTGCCACCTGCGGCGCGGATAGCATCGGCGACCTTGATCGCCCGTGCCTCCTTGTTGCGGAAGTTGATCGCGACGCTGGCGCCCGCCTCAGCGAGGAGGCCGACGGTGGCCGCTCCGACACCACGGGACGACCCCGTGACCAGGGCGCGTTTGCCGGTGAGAGAGCCGGCGTCGAGGGGATTTTGGGGTGCAATAGTCACAACGCCCAACCCTACCAACATGCGCGGCTGGACTCAGCCTCGGTCAGTCTTGACTCCGGCCGACGAGCAGGTGATAGCTTCGACAGGGAAACGTCACGTGAGAGGCTCCAAAATTGATGGCTGACCTGACCGACTACTTGTGGATCGTTTGGCTCGTCTTCATCCTCGTCTGTGTGATCATCGAGCTGCTTTCTCTCGAGTTCACCTTTTTGATGATCGCGGTCGGCAGTCTGGCCGGCCTGGGGGCGAACCTGCTGGGAGCCGTGTGGTGGCTCCAGATCGTCACGGCCGCCGTGGTATCCGTGCTCCTCATCCTGCTCATACGCCCGGTTCTCCTGCGGCTGATGAGGAAGGGTGCCGATCACACACCGAGCAATGTCGCCGCACTGCTCGGCATGACCGCACAAGTACTGTCCACCGTTCGCCCCTCGGGTGGAATGGTCAAACTGGCCAACGGCGAAACCTGGACAGCCCGCCTCTCCCCCGACACCGACACGCAATCCGCCGAACCCGGTGAGATTGTTCGCGTGGCCGCGATCGAAGGCTCCACCGCCGTCGTTCTGCCCTCGGAAAGGAACATCACATAATGCTCTCCACCGGTGAATTCATTGGGCAAATCTTCATTGCCGCCCTCCTCTTGGTACTCGGGGTGTTCGTCGTCGTCGTTCTCGTCCGGGCCATCAAGATCATCCCGCAGGCCAACGCCGGCGTCGTCGAGCGTCTGGGCAAGTATCACAAGACGCTCGAGCCGGGCCTGAACATCCTGGTTCCCTTCATCGACCGGGTGCGCCCCCTGCTGGACATGCGCGAACAGGTCGTTTCCTTCCCCCCGCAGCCGGTGATCACGGAGGACAATCTCGTGGTGTCCATTGACACCGTGGTCTATTTTCAGGTCACGGATGCACGTGCCGCCACCTACGAAATCGCGAATTACCTGGGCGCAGTCGAGCAGCTCACGACGACGACCCTGCGCAATGTGGTCGGTGGCCTCAACCTTGAAGAGGCGCTGACCAGCCGCGACAATATCAACGGGCAGCTGCGGATCGTGCTGGACGAGGCCACCGGCAAGTGGGGTATCCGAGTCGGACGGGTGGAGCTGAAGGCGATCGACCCGCCCCTGTCCATCCAGGACTCGATGGAGAAGCAGATGCGCGCCGAGCGTGACCGCCGCGCCGTCATCCTGACCGCGGAGGGCACGAAGCAGTCAGCGATTTTGACGGCAGAGGGAGCCCGGCAGGCAGCCATCCTGTCGGCGGAGGGTGACGCGAAGGCAGCCGTTCTGCGCGCCCAGGGTGAGGCGGAGGCCATCACCACGGTGTTCAGGGCGATCCATGACGGTGACCCGGATCCGAAGCTCCTGGCCTATCAGTACCTTCTGACCCTCCCCAAGCTCGCAGAGGGCAGTGCGAACAAGCTGTGGATCGTGCCCAGCGAACTCACCGCCGCGATGAACGGTATCGGGACGGCGTTCGGCCATGCCGTCGGCGGCTCGGCCGCCCCCGCACCGACCGGGCAGGCCGCGCAGACCGGGCAGGCCGAGACGGCCGGTCGGTCCCCCGCCGTCCCGGAGGCCTAGGCGACGATGTACCTCGAGGGGGCCGGGCCGCGCGTTTTCGCCCATCGCGGCCTCTCCCTCGATGCACCGGAGAACACCCTGCTGGCGTTCCGGCACGCGCTGGCGGTCGGCGCGACCCACATTGAGACGGATGTCCACGCCACGGACGACGGAATCGCCGTGCTCAGCCACGACGCTGAACACGATGTGGCCGGAACCCGCATCCGCCTCGACCAGCTCACCATGGGCGAGCTGCGCCGGGTCGGACTCGGTCAGGGACAGTCCTTCGCTTCCCTTCGCGAGGGACTTGACGTCTTCCCGGACGCCCGGTTCAACATCGACGTCAAATCATTGGCCGCCGTCGAGGCCACGGCCGCTGCGGTCCGGGACGCCGGCGCCATCGACCGAACGCTGATCACCTCATTCTCCGAGAACCGCCGTCGCCGCACGGCTGCGCTCCTTCCCGGGGTGGCCACATCGGCATCCGCGTCGGTCTTGATGCGCGCCGTTTTGACCGCCGAACTGGGCCTTGCCGCTCCGGTGCGGCACTCCCTGAGGGGCTTCGCCGCCGTGCAGGTACCGGAGTCGATTCGTTTCCTTCGCATCCTCACTCCCCGCTTCATTCGCGCCATGCACGCGACCGAGGTAGAGGTGCATGTCTGGACCATCAACGATGCGGAGTCCATGAACCGGCTCCTCGACCTCGGTGTCGACGGGATCGTCACGGACCGGTGCGACCTGGCCGTGGCGATCATCGCGGCGCGAGCCTGAGAGTTCGCTCCGAGAAGTCACGTAACGGAAAGATAACGTCCAGCTTGATGGTTTATACCTAGTAGTTGCATCGCGAGAGGAGACCACACGATGGCGGATCGCAGTTTGCGTGGCATGAGGTTAGGCGCACAAAGCCTTCAAAGCGAAGAGGGCGTAACTTTTTCACCACGAGTCAGTCACACGTATCTGTGTGCAACGTGTGCACGGGAGACGGTCATGATCTTCTCGGCAGAGGCGGATGCCCCTGACGAATGGGAATGTCGCTTCTGTTCACAGACAGCAACCCGGTTGGTTGACTCCAAACCGGTGATTGTGGACCATTCCGACGAGAAAGTACCGCGTACGCACTGGGACATGCTCTTGGAGCGACGCACCCGCGCCGAACTCGAGGAACTCCTCGAGGAGCGGTTGACGTTCCTGCGGGAGCGGCGCGGACAGCAGAAGATCGGCGCCTGATCGGCCCGTTCTCTCGACGCCTGAACTGATCAGTTTTACCTGCTACGCGCCCGATTCCGTCGGGCGCGTAGCGCATTAACGGAGCACAGCACAAACCCGGCGAGGCCGAGGCCGCACACCAGCCACTCGATTGCCCGTCCCGCCGCCATCGCCGGGGTGACCGTGTCGCTCAGGGGAACTGACTGCACCATCGCTCCGGGAAGCCAGGTCGGCAAACGGTCGAGCGTGGCACCATCCGGCGTGATGATGGCGCTGGTGCCCACGGTGGAGATATTCACGACCGTGCGCCCGGCCTCGATGGCTCGGAGTCGCGCGATGGCCAACTGCTGCACGCTTTCGTCGGTGCGGCCGAAGTCGGCGTTGTTCGTCTGGGCGAGGATGATCTCGGCCCTGGCGTCGACCATTTCCTGAACGAGCTGGTCGTCGGCGATATCGAAGCAGATGGCGATTCCCGCCACGATCCCATTGATGTCGAAGACGTTGTCCCGCGTGCCGATGGAGTAATCGCGCGCGACCAGGTCGATCAACTCGGGAGCAAATGGCCGCCAGAACGCACGGTCCGGCATGTACTCCGCGAAGGGCACCGGATGCACCTTGTCGTAGATGTCGACGGCGCCCTCCCCCTCTTGCCACAGCAGAGAACTGTTGTAGAACTTGTTGTCCCGCTGCGTTATCGTTCCCGCGATGATCGGGACGCCCATCCGGCGGCTGAGGAAGTCCAGGTTCTTGGCGGCATCCGCTGAACGAAGGGGGTCGATGTCGCTGGCGTTCTCCGGCCACACGACGAAGTCGACCTCCTCGTCGATGACGGCCAGGGTCGCTGAAGTGTGGTCCGCCAGGATCTGCCCCGGTGAGTAGCGCGCGAACAGACCGGCATCCGATGCACCCTGGATGGCAGCCAGACGAACCTCCCCCGTCTGTACCGTCGGCCAGGCCGGTACGACCAATACGACCGCGATCACCCCTGCGGCGATGCCTGAGCGCACGGTGAGTCGCACCGGGGTTTCGCGGAGCAACTGCAGGGCCAGGGCGCAGAGCCAGACCAGGACGAAGCTGAGCCCCGACATGCCGACCCAGGCCACCAGTGAATTGAACGGGCTCTCGGACTGGGAGATGGCCACCCTGCCCCAAGCGAATCCGCCATACGGCCATACCGAGGCGAGTGCTTCCCGCGCCGTCCACAGCCCAGCCACGACCACCGGCACCACGCCAAGGCGGCCCAGGCTGGTCGGCCACACCCGCGGCCCCGTTTCGAGCACGACACCGATCAGCGCCAGGCTGATGGAGAAGAATATGGTTTGCAAGCCGGCCAGTGCCAGCCAGGGCACAGATCCGAGATAGAGCGTCAGCCAGCTGATGTGGATCAACCAGAACGCTGATCCGGCCACCATCCCGATGAGCAGGCCGGACCAGAAACCACGCCCCAGCAGGGCACAGAGCATTAGGAAGACTCCGACCAGGGCCAGAATCCACCACGACCGATCGGGAAACCCGGCGTCCAGGATCGCGCCTGCCGCCGCGGCGAGCACAGTAGCGGCCGGCAACGGGAGGGCCAATGGCCGAAGGGTCCCCGAGATCACGTCATCAGCCTAGGCGACTGACGAGTAGGCCACGATCCCACGGCGGATCGCATCCATGGCCTTGCGAGCGGTGCGACCGACGGGGTCGTCGGCCACGACCGAGAGCTGGTCCAGAAGGTCGATGGTCTGCTTCGTCCAGCGCACGAAGTCCCCCGCCGCCATCTCGGCCTCATCCAGGACGTCGATGAGCGATCCGGCTCGCGCCCACTTCCACATCGCCAGGCTGAGTCCCACCGCGAGGGGGTTGCTGCCGGGAAGCTTGTGATCGCGTTCGAGATCATCGAGGCGGCTCCACAACTCCTGGGTCTCGTGCAGGGCCTCGCGGAAGGTGCCCTTGGGCAGGTAGCGTTCGTCGATCAGACCCTCCTCGCGGCGAGGCTCGAAAACGAGAGCGCAGGCCATGGCGGCGAGACCCGCTGGGTCGAGGTCATTCCACAGGCCCCGGCGTAGCGATTCCGCCACCAGGAGGTCACGGTCCGCGTAGATGCGACGCAGGATCAGGCCGCTCGGGCTGAGCGTGACCGTGGCGTCGGGATTCTCGAGGAGATAGCCGTAGCCCACGAGAACTTCGGTCACCCGGTCGAAGACGCGTGCGACGGCGCCGGTGCGCGTCGTAATCTGCTGGGTGACAATATCCGTGTCTCGCCTCAGCGTCCACCAGCGCTGTGCCCACCGTGCGTGCTGCTCGCGCTCAGGGCAGCTATGGCACGGATGCTCGCGCATGCGCTTACGCAGGCTGCCGAGTTCGCGCTGGCGACGCTCGCGCGCCGCACGGGCGCCGGTCTCCCCGGCCGCATTCTGGCGCTCGACATCGGTGAGATTGCGACGAATGGCGGAATATTCGGTGAAGTCGCCCAGGTGGCAGACCATGGACTGTGCGAACCCGGTCAGTGACTCCTCCTGGTGTCGCACTTTGCGTGCCAGGTCGACGACCGCCCGATCGGCCTGGAACTGGGCAAACGAGGACTCGAGTACCTCACGCGTGCGTTCCCGACCGAACTGGTCGATCAGGTTGACGGCCATGTTGTAGGTCGGTTTAAAGCTGGAATTGAGCGGGTAGGTGCGGCGGGACGCGAGTGACGCCACCGTTTGAGGGTCGAGTCCGGAAGCCCACTGGATCAGCGAGTGGCCCTCGATGTCGATGCCGCGTCGCCCGGCCCGACCGGTCAGCTGGGTGTACTCCCCCGGGGTGACCGGCACTCTCGCCTCGCCGTTGAACTTCTCGAGTTTGTCGAGCACCACCGTACGGGCCGGCATGTTGATGCCGAGCGCCAGGGTTTCCGTAGCGAAGACGGCCTTCACGAGCTTCTTCTGGAACAGCTCCTCAACGACCTCCTTGAACGCCGGCAGCAGCCCGGCATGGTGGGCGGCGACACCCCGCTCGAGGCCGTCGAGCCACTCGAAGTAGCCGAGCACGCCGAGGTCTTCGTCGAGCAGCGTACGGCAGCGCTCGTCGACGATCTGCCGGATCTCCTCGCGCTCCTGAGCGTCGGTCAAGCGCACGCCGGCCCGCAGTACCTGGCGGACCGCCTGGTCGCAGCCGACTCGGCTGAAGATGAAGAAAATCGCCGGGAGGAGATGTTTGCCCTCGAGCAGCCGCACGATCTCGGAGCGGTCCATCCTCCCCGGTTCGAAACCGCCACGCGGCTGGGTCCCCCGGCCGCGATCGCGGTCGCCGCCCCGGCGTCCGTTCGCCGAGCGGACGCCGGGTGCGCGCCCGCCCGACTGGGCCAGCCGCACCAGCTCCGGGTTCACCCGGTGGGTCCCGGCCAGGCCGGCCGCGTCGAAGAGGTCGAGCATTTTGCTCTTGACCAGCACATGTTGTTCGAGCGGGACCGGTCGCTCTTCGGAGACGATGACATCCGTTTCGCCGCGGACGGCCTGCAGCCAGTCGCCGAATTCTTCGGCGTTTGAGACCGTGGCGCTGAGCGAGACCAGACGTACGTCCTGGGGCAGATGGATGATGACCTCTTCCCACACGGCGCCGCGGAACCGGTCGGCCAGGAAGTGGACCTCGTCCAACACGACGAAGGCAAGGTTTGTGAGGAGGTCCGAATCGGCGTAGAGCATGTTGCGCAGCACTTCAGTCGTCATGACCACGATTCGGGCCTGCGGGTTCACGTTCGTGTCGCCGGTGAGCAGGCCCACGGCATCCGCCCCGTATTCCGCGACGAGTTCCTGAAACTTTTGATTGCTCAGCGCCTTCATCGGGGCGGTGTAGAAGACCTTCTTCCGTGAGCTCTGCATTGCCAGATAGATCGCGAACTCGGCGATCAGGGTTTTGCCGGCACCCGTGGGCGCGGCGACGAGCACGCTGTTATCGTCTTCAAGAGACGCGCAAGCGGCCAGCTGGAAGGGATCCAGTCCGAAGCGGAGCCCGGCGCGGAATGACTCGAGGCGGGGCCGGCCGGCGCGGGCTCGGGAGGCGGCATAGCGTTCCGCGGGCGATTCAAGGTTGGTCATCGGATGCGCTCAGAGCGCCAACTCCTGTTCGAGGGAACGGGCGCGCCGGGCGGCACGTCGATCGTGGAGGTACGCGATTCCGTACGCGGCGAAGTAAAGCACGACCATAGGGATGGCCAGAAGAAACATTGAGATCACGTCGGCAGCGGGGGTGGCGATCGCGGTGAACAGTGTGATCAGCAGGACGGCGATCCGCCAGGATTTGATGATCGACTGAGCGCTGATCACTCCGGCCAGGTTGAGCAGAACGATGAAGACGGGGAGCACGAAAGCCACACCGATCGCGATCATGAGCTTCAACACGAAGTCGAGGTAACTTTGCGCGACGATGAGAGCGGCGTCTTCCTTGGGGGCGAAACTCGTCATCAGTCCGACAATGTTCGGTAGAACGAACCATCCCGCGGCGCAGCCCGCCAAGAACAGCGGAATGGCGGTGAAGAGGAAGCCGAAGGTGTACTGCTTTTCGATGCGGGTGAGGCCGGGAACCAGGAACGCGAAGATCTGGAAGAGCCAGACCGGGCTGGACACGACGAGCCCCACGTAGAAGGCGATCTTCAACTTCAGGTCAAAGGCACTTGTGATGTCTGGGTAGTTCAGCTGAGCCGTGCGGTCCTGCGCCTCGATGATGGCGTAGATCGGCTCGCGCAGGGCGTCCCACACGAAATCGGACAGGAACCAGCCGACGATCGCACCAACCAGAATTCCTGCCGCAGCAAGGAAGAGACGCTTGCGCAGCTCGAGCAGATGTTGCCCCAGCGACATTTTTCCATCGGTGGCCGTGCGCCGAGGGATTCGCCCCGCCACGGGACTTACGATTTCGTCGTCGGGTCGGCTGTGCCGGCGGCCTTCGAAGAATCGTCAGCGCTGCCGGTCGTTTCGGCGTCTTCTTTGTCGCTCTTGATCTCGTTCTTGAAAATCTTCATGGACTGCCCGAGGCTGCGGGCAAGGCCGGGAAGCTTGGGCGCACCAAACAGAAGCAGAACGATGACGAGGATGATCAGGAAGTGCCATCCGGTCAAGTTGTTAAGCATCAGTATCTGTCCTTTGGGTCAGTGGGCGAGTGATAAACAGTTTACCTCTGGCGATCAAGGAATCCCGCCGCCGCTGTCGACGTTGCGCCCGGTCACGCTGAACAAGTTCGAGGGCGCGGTAGAGGTCGGCGGGCTTTGTGAAGACGGCCGGTTGGAACCGGACCTGGGGCGGCATCTCCTGCCCCCGGGTGACGTCAGCGACACGATCGCCGAGTTCTTGAAGGGCTTCCAGTGTGGCCATGACCTTCTTGAACAGGGCGAACCCGAACCAGGCCAGCATCGCGAGCAGACCGAGCACCAGGCCGATCCAGATCAATGCCCACAACCACCACGGCATCGTCTATTCCCCCAGGTCTGTCGGTTCGGACTCGTCGTAGCGGGCCACACCGGCGGCCGCCCACTCGCGCACGACTGCGCGCGCCTCGGCCGGGTCAACCACTTCCACGACTCCGGCGAGGCCGCTGACGAGGCGTTTGAGGCCGTGATAATGAGCCACTTTGAGTGTCCTCCGCACTCTGTCCCCGGGTGCTCCGGGGGCGCCGTATGGTGCGTAGTCCGCGAGCAGCGGAACGGCCGACGTCGGGAGTTCAACCGTCACATCCTGGTCGGACGCGGAGCCCTCGAAGAGGGTCTCGGTCGGCACGGCATCGGCGGACCGGGGGTTGGTCGGCACGTCGGTCACGTGCAGATCGCTCATGCGGTCGAGGCGAAAGGTGCGGGCCGCTTCGCGGAGGTGGCACCAGCCGCGCAGGTACCAGTCCCGGTCCACAGTCTGGATACGCCACGGGTCGACCCGGCGCAGTTCATTCTCGCCGCGGGCATTCAGATAGTCGAACTCGATCTGTACTCCGCCGCGGACCGCGGCCTGCACGACCGCGATGCTGCTGCGGGCATCCGTGCCGGCAACGGCAACTTGGCTGGGAGCCGCTGAGGCGCTGCGGGTGAGTTTCGCCATCAGCGACGCGATCGCGTCGACGTCCGCATTCTCCGGTAGCGAGGACAGGTATTGCAGGCCGGCGATCAGCGCGGCGGCTTCTCGGGCGGAGAAGCGCGGCGAGTCGTCGATGGCCACGAGGTGGGTGAGCACGATGAGGTCGTTTGTTTCGAACTCGTCCCAATGGATATCGAACAGGTCGCCGTGCAGGTACTGGCGGGTTTCCCCGGGGATGCCGGAAACCGCGATGAGGTTGACCGCGTCGCGCACCCGGTCAGGCGACACCCCGAAGTGCTCGGCGACGTCGGTCACGCTGATGCGGTCATGGTCCATCAGGAAGGGAACCAGCGCCAGGAGGAAGGTCAGCTTGTCGGATGCTCCGAGTGCCGGACCGCCGTTCATTCGTCGGCCGCCGTCGTGGTGTCCGGGTGCGCATTCAGATCGAAATCGGTGTGGGCATCCCGCACGGTGATCAGGCGGGACCGGACCGCTGTGCGCAGGGCCGCGGGCGAGTGCACCAGAACCTCCGGGCCGTAGCCGGCGAGCTCGTCGGCGAACACGTTGAGATCGGTGAAGTTCAGGTGCAGAGCGGATGCGTCCGCGTTCGTTCGAATCTCTCCCGGGGCGTCTCGCTTCGACAGTCTCACCGCGGCATCGCTGCCCGGCCGGGCGGCGATCACGGCGATGTTGGCGGTCCACAGCGCCTCGAGCTCGCTGAGCGCTTCCTGCCCCTGACCGTCACCGTGCGCCACGAACGAAGCTCCGGGGACCGTCACCACCGGGCCCACGATCCGGGAGAGCAGGTACGTGCGGGTTGCCGCAGCATCCTGGTCGGTGCCGAACAGGTGCCATCGTCCGTCGTGCAACACCATGGCGCGGGGCTCGACCTGACGGCGGCGCGCCGCCGCCTCGCCGGGCTTCAGATAGAGGAATGCGACAACCTGACCGCGATCCATTGCCTTGCTGAGCGGTTCGAAGGACGCCTCCCGCACGCGCAGGGACGGCGAGTAACCGAGCACGGGATCGCTCGAGTCGATGCCCAGCGCATGCAGTTTCGTCATCGCACGCCTGGACTCCGCAGACAGGGAGCCCTCCCGCCAGACCGTCGCGGCTAGCTTCAGCAGCATGAGCTCGTCCGGGCTGAAAGTCACGTCCACCGGAAGCTCGTAGAGTCCCTTGGGGATGCGGTAGCGCAAATGGTGGTTGCTTCCGGGATCGTCCGGCGGCTCAACCAACTCGAGCGGAATGCCCAGTTCGCGGATGTCGTCTTTGTCTCGTTCGAACTGCCGCTCCAGGCTCGCGTTGGCGCCGCCGGGGAGGTAGCGCTGGCGGTACCCCTGCACGGTGGACAGAATATCGGCCTTGGTCAACCCGACTTCCGTTGCGATGAGCGCAAGTACCAGGCTGAACAGGCGTTCTTCTACCGAAACACGGCTGTTCTTTTCAATGGTGGACGGCACGCTGCGAGTCTATCCGCCGCTTGCAGGCCGAGACTTAGTTCACGCCGAGGATATCGACGACGAACACGAGCGTTGAGCCTGCGGGGATCTTCTGCGAGGCCTCATCACCGTAAGCCTGATCGGCCGGGATGACGGCGATTACCTGCGAACCGACGGTCTGCCCGATGATGGCCTGGGCGAACCCGGGAATCAGCCCGCCCTCGGTCTTGGAACCGTCCACGATCAGGAACTCGGCCGGTTTCCCGGTCTGCCAGCTGGAATCGAAGACCGTGTTCTCGTTCCAGAGCACGCCCGTGTAGTGCAGGGTCGCAGTGTCGCCTTCCGGGACCTGCTTGCCATTGCCCTTCTTGAGGACGCCGATCTGTAGGTCGGTCGGCGGCTCACTCGACGGAATGGTGAGGCCGGGGGTTCCATCAGTCGCAAGGACAACGGACGGAAGCCCGCTCGCGACCGGCTGGTTGGCGCCGTTGGCCCGGAGCAGGTTGGCTCGCACGACGTCGATCACGAAGACCAGCGAGTCGTCGGCGCCGATGCCACTGTTGGGGTCTCCGCCGGCCGGACCGAGCCCGTCCTCCGGGGAGACGATGAGAGCCAGCCGGGATCCGACCTGGGCGCACTCCAGGCCCATCGCCAGGCCCGGGAGCGACTGCTCGTCGTCCAGGACGATGCTGGCCTGGTTGACCCCGTCGTACTCGCCCGCGCTGATCAACGCACCCGTCGTACCGTTGTAGAGGCTGAGGTCAAGCTTGACCAGCTGATCCGGGACGAGACCGGCACCCGTGCCGGCGATGATCTCACTGGCCTGGGTGGTGTCCGTCTTCAGCGGGGTCGGGAAGTCCACCGTCGGCGCGGAGCCGAATTCTCCCGACACCGACACGAGCTTCGACGCCGCCCCCTTCGTGACCGGCGCCTGGCAGTCTGCGGCGTCGACGGGGGTGCTGCAGCCGGTGAGGACCGCGACCAGCAGGCCAGCGGAAGCGATGAGTGCAGGAGCTCTACGCACGGGATCTCATTTCAGTGTGGGGCAGGTGATTGTGCGGGACAGGGGCAAATTCGGGGCCGGATGGCAGGCCGATCCCAATTCTAACGGGCGTTGGGTGCGACGTCGTCTGGTTCGCCCGCGTCGAGCCCGCGAGCCTTCGAGATGGCCGCGCCTGTCTCCGCCATCCGCACGCGCTTGCGCATGACCTTCGAGCTGACACTGCGTTCGCCGAGCGCGCCCGGGGTCCAGGCCTCCACATCGGCATCGGAGAAGTCGGTCTTCGACGGACGGCGCTTCAATTCGGGAAGAATCGTGTCCGGGGCGAGACGGCGGGCCGTGATCAGGAAACCCGTGTGCCCGATCATCCGGTGATCGGGCCGCACGGCGAGACCCTCGACGTGCCACCCGCGAACCATGGTCTCGTTCGAGTCCGGGTTCGTGTAGAGACCGGTCGCACGGATGGCCTCGGCCACCCGCGAGAGCTGGGTCACCGTGGCCACGTAGCAGAGCAGCACTCCGCCGGGCTTGAGCGCGTCCGAAACAGAGCCCAGGCACTCCCAGGGCGCGAGCATGTCGAGCACGACCCGGTCGACGCTCTGAGCCGGCATCGTGTCGGGCAGGGTATCGGCGAGGTCGCCGAGCGTGATGCTCCAGTTGGCGGGATCAGACCCGAGAAAGGTCGCGATATTGTCACGCGCGACATCCGCGAACTCGCTGCGGCGTTCGAATGAGGCCAGACTCCCGGCGGGGCCGATGGCGCGCAGCAGCCAGAGCGACAGGGCGCCGGAACCGACGCCGGCCTCCACCACAGTCGCCCCCGGGAATATATCGGCCTGCGCGATGATCTGGGCGGCATCCTTGGGATAGATGATGGCAGCACCGCGCGGCATCGACATAACGAAGTCGTTCAGCAACGGCCGTAAGGCGAGGTGCTCCACGCCGACGTTGTTCGTGACGACCGAGCCGTCCGGGACACCGATGACGTCATCGTGCGCCAGAATTCCCCGGTGGGTGTGGAAGACCTTGCCTGGTTCCAGGGTGATCGTGTTCAGCTTGTTCTTGGGTCCGGTCAACTGTACCCGGTCGCCGATCCGGAAGGGGCCGCTGTTTTGGATGACCTGGTTGTCGCTCATGCGTGGGTTATGTCCTTGCTCTGGGTCAGTGTGGGTCGGTCGGGGCCGGCCTGCGGCCGAGGGATCCGCGACGTGCAGTGTACAGCGAGGTGAAACCGTGAAGAGTGCGACCGGCGAGGGTCGGCCAGAGATCGTAGTGCGCGCTCTCGGGTAGGGGCACCATATGCGGGATGCCGACGACGACTGCCCCGGATGCCACGGCGGCCGCGATCCCCGGAACGGAATCCTCGACCGCGATGCAGTGCTCGGGGTCGACGCCGAGCAGCCCGGCGGCCGTCAGGTAAGCCTCTGGATGCGGCTTGCTGTGCGTGACCATATCGCCGGCGATAATGGTGTCGAAGGCGGTGAATCCGACAAGTTCGGCGATCTGTCGCGCCATCCGCTGCTGCGACATGGTGACCAGCGCCATGGGGACGCCGGCGGTCTTGAGCTCGGCGAGCAGTTCGAGCGCGCCGGGCCGCCACGGGGCACCGCAGACTCTCAGGAGTTCCTGGACCCGGCTCGTGAGCCGGTGCACGATGGCGTCGCCGGCCAGGTCGACGCCCCGATCCTGCAGGATGACCGCGGAACCCTCGAGACCGGAGCCGACCAGCAGCATGGCGTCGCTGTGGGACCAGACGCCGCCGAAGGACTCGACCAGTTCCGTCTCGGCCTGCATCCAGTACGGCTCGGAGTCCACGATGGTGCCGTCCATGTCCCAGAGCACGGCCGCAGGCAGGGGGGAATTGATTCGGATCGCGTTCACGGAGTTCAAGTGTAGGGGCACCGCCTATCCTTGATGGATGGTGCGCCGTGCGGGGCACCCCGTCGAAAGAGGTTTCAGACAGTGACAGAGGCTAATGGGTTCCTCAACGGTCGCCTCCTGGTGGTGGCGTTCGAGGGTTGGAACGACGCCGGCGAGGCGGCGACCGGCGCCGTGGGCACCCTGAAGGATCTGCTGGATGTCTCCCCGGTCATAGAAATCGACCCAGAGATCTACTTCGATTATCAGTTCAACCGGCCCACCATTTCGGCCGCCGGCGAAGACGGCCGGCGCAAACTGGAGTGGCCGGGTGCCGTACTCTACGGACCGACGACCCCCGCCGAGGCCGGGGCTCCCCTGGCCGACGACGCGCAGCTGCGCGTCAGCGGCACGAACGCCGGAAACATCTATCTGCTCCTTGGAACGGAACCGTCTCGCAGTTGGAAGGGATTCGCCGCAGAGATCCTCGACGCCGCCCTCGCCGCGGATGTCGGCGGCATCGTCTTCCTCGGGGCGATGCTGGCCGATGTTCCCCACACCCGGCCTATCTCCATCTTCGTCTCCAGCGACAACCCGCAGGTACGGGCCGAACTTCAGGTTGAGCGCAGCACCTACGAAGGCCCCGTCGGCATCCTGAGCGTGCTCGCGATCGCCGCGGAGGAGGTCGGCATTCCGACCCTGTCGATCTGGGCATCCGTTCCCCACTACGTGCACAACGCGCCGTCGCCGAAGGCGATGCTGGCGTTGATCGACAAGCTCGAGGAGATCATCGACGTCGTCATCCCGCGCGGCGACCTGGTGAGCGAGGCCGATGAATGGCAGAGCGGCATCGACACGCTGGCGGCCGAGGACGACGAGATGGCGGCCTATATCGGGCAGCTCGAACAGGCTCGCGACACGGTCGATTCCCCGGAAGCCAGCGGCGAAGCTATCGCCCAGGAATTCGAGAAATACCTGCGTAAGCGCGGCGATGGCCGGGACGGCCCCGGCGAGGGGCGCCCGCCGACCGACTCGCCCCGGCAGCCCTAAAGAGCCACGCCGAGCAGCGCGTCGACCGCTCGGGCCAGCAGTGCCGGCTCGTCGACTCTGTCGGAGTCTGCTGCGGCGGCATCAACGACCGCCAGCGCGCCCGGGGTGTCGAGGTCGGCGGCGAGGGCAGCGCGCAGCCGTTCGATAATCGCGTGCGTGTCGATGGTTCCGGCCGTGCCCGCTGCCCCGAAGGCCGCGGTCCAGGCCGCGAGGCGGGCCTCCGCCACTCGAAGGTGCGCGTTCGTCCACTCCCAGTCGGTGCGGTAGTGCTGGTCGAGCAGGGCCAAGCGGATTGCTCGCGGGTCGGTTCCCGCGGTGCGCAGTTTGGACACGAGCACCAGATTTCCGAGCGACTTGCTCATCTTCTCGCCCTGATAGGCCACCATGCCGGTGTGGCTGTAGACGCCGGCCAGCGGATGCCCGGATAGGGCTGCCGCGTGCCCCGCACTCATGTCGTGGTGCGGGAAGATCAGATCGCTGCCGCCGCCCTGCACCGTGAAGTCCGTGCCGAGTTCCTTCAGTGCGATGACCGAACACTCGATGTGCCAGCCCGGACGGCCGGCGCCGACGCGCGACGCCCAGGACGGTTCCCCGGGGCGGGCCGAGCGCCAGAGCAACGGGTCGAGGACATCCCGCTTGCCGGGACGGGCCGGGTCTCCCCCGCGTTCGGAGAACAGGGTGAGCATGGCCTCGGAGTCGAGATTGCTCTCGTCGCCGAGCGTCCACGAGGTTGCGCGCTGCGCGGCCTCGATGTCGAAGTAGATGTCGGAACCGGCCGCCTCCGTCGGCTCGGGCGCGCCTGCGGCGGCCGCGTCCATGGGGACCGGGTACGCGAGGCCGGCGTCCCAGAGCTGGGCCACGGCATCCGCAATCTCGTCGATGACCTCGGTGACGGCGACATAGTCGTTCGGCGGGATGATCCCTAGTGCCTCCATGTCGGTGCGGAAGAGGTCCACCTGCGACTCGGCGAGAACCTCCCAGTCGACGCCGGTGGCGGCCGCTCGCTCGAGGAGCGGGTCGTCGACATCCGTCACGTTCTGGGCATAGTGCACCCGGTAGCCGCCGTCCAGCCAGACCCGCTGCAGGGTGTCGAAGGCCAAATAGGTGGCCGCATGGCCGAGGTGCGTGGCGTCGTAGGGGGTGATCCCACACACGTACAGCCGGGCGACGTCTTGGGGTTTGGCCTCGATCAGGGCCGCGGTGGCGGTGTCGTGCAGCCAGGGTGCGCCGGACTGACCGGGGAGTTGCGGAATTTCGGGTCGTTGCCAGGCACGCATCGTCCCAGCCTAACTAGGCGGAGATGGTGTTCGTCACCAGCAGGCCGATCAGCATGAGGCCGAGCACGATGCGGTAGATCACGAACGGCAGGAAGCTACGTCTGGAGATGTAGCTCATGAAGAACTTGATCACGAACAGGGCGACGACGAAGCCGACGACCGTGGCCGCCAGGGTATCCCACGGGCCGAAAATCTCCGGGGTGCAGTTTGTCGCACCCTCCAGACACGGCTTGGCGATCGCTTTGTACACCTGGAACAGCCCGCTGCCGAGAACGGCCGGGATGGCGAGCAGGAACGCGTAGCGGGCGGCGGCGGCGCGCTCGTACCCCATGAACAGGCCGGCGGTGATCGTGCCTCCCGAACGGGATACGCCGGGGATCAACGCGAGGGCCTGGGCGAAGCCGTAGACGATGCCATGGGGAACGGTGAGGTCGCCCAGCCGGCGGCGCTTGGCCCCGACGTAGTCGGCGATTCCGAGCAGGACGCCGAAGCCGATCAGCACGCTGGCGGTAATCCATAGGTTGCGGAGCGAGGACTCGATCTGGTCCTGGAAGAGCAGGCCGAGCGCCACGATGGGCAGTGATCCGAGGATGATCAGCCAGCCCATCCGCGCGTCCGGGTCGGCGCGCGGAACCTTGCCGACAAGGGACTTGGACCACTGCCCGATGATGCGCACGATATCGTGCCAGAAGAAGATCACCACGGCAGCCTCGGTACCGATCTGGATGATCGCGGTGAAGCGGGCTCCCGGGTCATCTCCGGTCCCCAGGAATTCCCCGACGATACGGATGTGGGCGCTGGAGGAAACCGGGAGGAATTCGGTCAGTCCCTGCACGAGTCCCAGGATGAGTGCGTCGATGAAATTCACGAAGTGCCCTTTTGCTGATCAATAGTTCGAGAGCAGGTCGGTCAGGACCTGCCTGCCAAACACTAACGCGTCGAGAGGCACCCGTTCGTCGACCCCGTGGAACATCGCCGGGAAATCGAGGTCGGCGGGGAGCTTGAGCGGGGCGAAACCGTAACCCTTGATCCCGAGAGTACTGAGGGCCTTGTTGTCCGTGCCGGCGGAGAGCAGGTAGGGCAGCACGGGAGCGCCCGGATCGTGTCGGCCGAGAGTCTCGACGACCGCGTCGACGAGGGGCCCGCCGAATTCTGTTTCGAGACCGATGTCGCGGTGCATGATCACGATCTCGATGTCGGGGCCGACCAGCGCTGCCACTTCGGCGAGTACGGAATCCTCGTCTCCGGGCAGGGTGCGGATGTCGATGAGCGCCTCCGCCCGGTCCGGGATGACGTTGTGCTTGTACCCGGCGTGCAGAACGGTGGGATTGGTCGTGGTGCGCAGGCTCGCTTGGATGAAGCCCGATGCCGTGCCAGTGGCGAGGGCCAGCTCGTCGGGACCGACACGTTGGGGGTCGACGTCGAGCACCCGTGCCAGCTCCGCCAACAGCTGGGTGGTGGTCTCGGTCAGGCGGATCGGCCACTCACGCCGGCCGACCTTGGCGACAGCCTCGGCGAGCCGGGTCACGGCGTTGCTCTGGATCAGCCGGGACCCGTGGGCCGCCTCGCCCCGCGCCACAAGCTTGATCCAGATCAGCGCCTTCTCACCCGTCTGGAGCAGGTAGGCACGCTGACCGCCGAGCGTGATTGAGTAGCCCCCGACCTCGCTGATGGCCTCGGTGGCGCCCTGGAAGAGCTCCGGGCGGGTGTCGACGAGGTAGTGCGAGCCGAGCACTCCCCCGGCCTCCTCGTCGGCGAAGAACGCCACGATGAGTTCACGAGCCGGTTCCTGGCCGGAGCCGAGGATGTTCTGGAGCGCCGCGAGCATCATGGCGTCCATGTTCTTCATGTCAACGGCTCCGCGACCCCACAGGAGGCCGTCCTTGATCACGCCGGCGAACGGGTCCACCGACCAGGCCTCCGGGTCAGCGGGAACGACGTCGAGGTGGCCGTGGACCACCAGCGCTCCGCGGCTGCTGTCGCGACCCGGAACGCGCACGACGACACTCGTGCGGCCCGGTTCTGAATCGAACAGCTGCGGGGCGAGGCCGAGAGACCGCAGGTTCGCCTCGACGTACTCGGCGGCATCCGTTTCGCCGTTCGAACGGCCCTCGCCATAGTTGGTCGTGTCGAAACGGATGAGGTCGCGAGCGATCGTGGCCGTGAGGTCCAGTGCAGCGTCGGCCGGTGTGTTGTCAGCAGAGGAAAGCATGCGTGTCACGCTACCGGGCCTCGCCGCCGCCCGGCGACGGTGGGCGCGGCTGGAGGGCCTCGAAATCCGTGCTAGATTATCTATTCGGCGGCCGGGAACGGCCGCTGAAACACTCGGCCCGGGTGGCGGAATGGCAGACGCGCTAGCTTGAGGTGCTAGTGCCCTTATGGGCGTGGGGGTTCAAGTCCCCCCTCGGGCACAGAAATGAGATTCGGATCCTTCCGACTCGTCACATGGAAATAGGTCGCGACAATCGATACTGGTTGCGCGGCCTATTTTTTTTATGGTCGAACGTGTCTCCGGCTTGAACGTAGTCTCCTCGCCATCGCCCCGTATCGGACGTCCGCCGGCGGCAGCCTCACCGCCGACATGCTCGGCGCCGCCCGCTTTTCCCGCAGGCGATCGCTACTGGAGAACTGGTTGATGCCACCATCTGTCATGCGGTCATCGGCCCCTCTCCCGTGCGCGCCCACAGTGCACACCTCATGCCGGCGATCCTCGACGGGACCGTCACTCCCGGAGGGTCCTCGACCGCACGGTGAACCTCGACACAGTCCCCGTCGCCAACCGTGACAGGGGCAACCGCGAAGCCCTCACGATCATGATCATCCCCTGACCGGCCGCGTCGCGACCAGAGGTCAGCGACCGAGGGAAGATCGTCGGGGCTGTGCTCGCAGTTGCCCGAGGTCGCGGCTTGGCAGCCTATTCCTCAAACGTCACGTTGCCGCGGCAGGCTTCGCCCGGGCTGGGTACCAGATCCTTGAAGCCGTGGCTGACGAACCGCCCGTAGCTCTGCACGCGCCCGTCCGTGACGAAATCGTCGTTGAATTGGGGCGGCTGGTTCTCCTCAGCATCGGGGAGGTCCCGGCCCGAATAGGCGCACGCCGAACTCGCGTTCGTTGCGCCCGGGACCGGACTGCCATTGCCACTGGTCTCGCCAGCCTGAGCCGAAGTGGCGCCGACGAAAACAAGTCCGAGTGCGACAACGCACCCCAGGACCATGCGTTTCATGAGTAATCCTCTCAACAAGGGACGACCCGCCTGGCATCGGGTGAGCCAGCGTCCCGCCCCACCTCTGCGGAAGATACTCCTCGGCGGCTATCTGGACAACGGGCGGAAGACACATGCGGAAAGCCATCCATGACGGCGTGAACCGCTCGTTCCCCCCAGGCAGGCCAAGATCCGCATCCGACACGTCGTCGTGGCGGTGGCTCGCGTGGGCGTCGAACCGCCAAGCGGTGCTAGACCGCTTCGGTGAGGGCCCCGGAGAGAACCTCGTCCAAAGCCAGGACGGTGTCTTCCGGCGATGTGCCGAGTGCCAGCGCCAGCTCAGACTCCAGGAGTTGACGGGATTTGGCGAGCATCCGCTTCTCTCCGGCGGACACGCCGCCGTCCTGCTCGCGGCGCCACAGGTCCCTGACGACTTCGGCGACGCGCGTCACGCTGTCACTCGCCATCTTTTCTTGATTCGCTTTGAACCGGCGGCTCCAGTTCGTTGCTTCCTCCGTGAACGGCTCGCGCAGAACCTTGTAGACCTCTTCCAGCCCAGCGGCATCGATGACGTCACGCACTCCGACAAGCCCCGCGTTCGCGATGGGAAGTTGGATGGTGAGCTGCGACGAATGCACGCGCAGCGTCATCGCCGGCTGGGCGACGCCCTTCAGGGTTATGGTGGAGAGCTCGGTAAGGGTGACCGCACCGTGGTGCGGATAGACGAGGGTTTCCCCAACGATGAACTTCAAACTGACTCGATTCAGATCGTGCTGCATGCGGCGTCCCGGTGGCGCCGACTAGCCGAATTCCCGGTGGCCAACCTGTCAATCGTGCCACAGTCCCCTGAACGTTCACCTTGCGACAGCAAGCGCGGCGCGGCGTACTAGCCGGCCGATGGCTGCTGCTGGGTGATGCAGTGGATGCCGCCGCCGCGCGCGAACAACGGCCGCGCCTCGACCGACACGACCGTTCGGCCCGGATAAGCCGCGGCCAGGATCTCCCGGGCGACCTGGTCGGCCCGTTCCTCGCCGAAGCCGCAGGCGATCACGCCGCCGTTGACGACGAGGTGATTGACGTAGTTGTAGTCCACGAAGCCGTCCTCGTCCGTGAGTGCGGCCGGTGCCGGCAGGTCGACGATGGTGAACGGCCGGCCCGCGGCATCCGTCTCCTCGGCGAGCACGGCGCGGAGCTGCCTGGTCACTGCATAGTCCGGATGGGCCGGGTCGTTTTGCGCGTGCATCAACATCGTTCCGGGCGACGGGAGGGTGGCCACCATATCGACGTGGCCGCGGGTTCCGTAGCGCTGCTGGTCCCGGGTCAGGCCGCGCGGCAGCCAGACCAGGCGGGTGGCCCCGAGGGTGCGGGCGAACTCGGCCTCGATCCTCGCTCGGTCTACGTAGGGGTTCCGACCCGGATCCAGTTGAACGGTCTGGGTGGCCAGCACCGTTCCCGCGCCGTCGACGTGAATGCCGCCGCCCTCGTTCACGAACACCGAGGAGATCACACTCGCGCCAGAGGCGGCGGTGACGAGCCTGCCTACCTCCGCGTCTTTGCCCCAGCGCGCCCAGTCCTGGGCACCCCAACCGTTGAATGCCCAGTCCACCGCCCCCAGCTGCCCGTCATCGCCCAGCACGAAGGTCGGGCCGATGTCGCGCATCCAGGCGTCGTCAAGTGGTGCCTCGATGATTTCGATCTCCGCGGAGAGGTACCGCCGAGCGGTCGCCACCTCGGCCGGGTCGACGACCATGGTGACGGGTTCGAATTCGAGGACCGCGTGGGCAACCGCGGTCCAGGTTCCGCGCGCCTCGTCGGCGGAATGCGCATCCGTGCCGAGCGTGTAGCCGTCCACCGGGAATGCCATCCAGACCCGGTCCTGCGGCGCCGTCTCCGCCGGCATCAGCCAGGTCACGACTCCCCCGACGTCGCCATCGCACCGAACGGATGAGCCGGGTCGACCGGCGTGGTCAGCCCCGCATAGCTGTCCGGCCGTCGTGTGGCCAGGAAGGGAAACAGCGTGAGCCACTCCTCCCGTTGTGCCAGGTCGAGGTCGGCAACCAGCACCGCGGACTCGTTACGGGGAGCCTGCACGAGCACACGACCGTAGGGGTCAGAAATGAAAGAGGAGCCGTAAAAGGTCAGGTCGCCCTCGTCGCCGTGACGATTGGGCACCACCATGAAGAGGCCGCTGGTGATCCCGTTGGCCACGATCACCTGCCGCCAGAGGGGCTGGGTGTCGAACGTCGGGAAGCCGGGCTCCGAGCCGATCGCCGTGGGATAGACCAGCAGCTGGGCGCCGCCGAGGCCGTACAGCCGCGACACCTCGGGGAACCATTCGTCCCAGCAGGTGGGCAGCCCGATCCGGGCACCGCCCAGTTCCTCGGGCGCATAGACGGGATACGCGTCCTCGGCTGGGCCCGGTCGGAACCAGGTGTCTTCGTAGTAGCCCTCGGTGACCGGGATGTGCAGTTTCCGCGTGCGACCGAGCAGCCGACCGGTCGGCGAGACCAGGATGGCCGTGTTGTAACCGCGCGGGTCCTCCGGTGCATCCTCTGCGTCCGGTCTCTCGTAGAGGGAGGCGTGCACGACGATGCCGTGCACTTCGGCCTGCTCAGCCGCGAAGGCGAAGGTCGGTCCGGTCAGCAGGTCCTCGGCCGTTAGCTTCGGCACACCCTGTGCCCGTGCGTTGCCGGGGTATTTGCGCAGCGTCAGCTCGGGCAGGAAGGCGACGCGGGCACCCTGCTCGGAGGCCAGACGGATGCCCTCGGCCAGCTCCGCGCGCAGCGCGTTTTCGTCGACGTGCCAGCGGTGCTGCACGAGCCCGACCCGGAGCGGCGGCCCGGCCTCGTCCGACGTGCGGGTCAGCGGTTCGGCGATGCCGGGCGCGTTGATCAAGAGCATGACGTGACCTCCCTGTGGAATAATTGATCACTTGATCAATAACCGTTGGCTAAAGATATATAGACTCAGGTTTCATGTCAACCGATCCGAGTGCATCGCGGCGCAAAGCACCGATCGAGCGGGCGGCGGAAATCGCTCGCGCCGCCCGGGAGATCGCCCTTGACGAGGGATTGTCGGCCCTCACACTGCGTGCGGTCGCCTCCCGGATCGGGGTGACCCCGGCCCTGGTCAGTCACTACCAGCCGAGCATGGACTCCCTGGTGGCCTCTACTTTCGGGGCGATCGTGGCCGCCGAGATCGGCGAGGTGGCGGAGGAGCTGGCGCCCTGCGAGACATCCGTGGCGGCCCTGCAGACGCTGATCGACACTCTGCTCGGACCCGCACGTAGCACCGTGACCGCGGTCTGGCTCGATGCCTGGAGCCTCGGCCGACGCCACCCTGCGCTCGCCGTGGAGGTGGGCGTTCAGATGGACGCCTGGCAGGCGTTCCTGGCCGTCCTGCTGAACACCGGCTGCGCGCGCGGTGAATTCCGGGCGATCGACCCGGACGCCGTCGCCTGGCAGCTTTTGGCGATCATCGACGGGCTGAACGCGCACGCCATCGTGCGCTACGGCCAAGCGCAGCGGCTGCGCGGTCTCGTGCGCACCGTCGCCGAACACGAGCTGGGGCTGCGCTCCGGGGCCCTCGGGCCCGGAGACGACTCCGGCCGCCGACCCGAACCTGACCCTCCCCCGGCATCGATTACCGTGCCTGTATGCTAGAGACAGACTTCCGGTCACGGTTCTGCTGTGCACGGACGAGCGCTGGTTGAGACAGTGCATGAGGCCCCGGCGATTCGTCGCCGGGGCCTTTTTCGTTGCGGGACCGCCACTGAACCCTCGACGTACTCCGCTGCGGGACGGTCGTTTCCGGCGGCCGACTCTCCGGCGGCCCGGAGCCGTCCCGATTCGCGTTGACAACCCGGCGGCCCCGTAGCGCTATGTGACACAATTCCGTGCCTGTCGCTGTTGCCGGGTACCTTTTCGAGGTGGAGGCCCCTGTGCAGATTCCAGCGTCCTTCGACTATGTGCGCGCCAGCACGGTCGACCATGCGATCACCCTACTCGAGCACCACGGTCCGGAGTCCCGGGTCATCGCGGGCGGGCACAGTCTTCTGCCGATGATGAAACTCCGTCTGGCCAGACCCGAGTGGCTGATCGACATCAACGAGCTCTTCGAACTGGACTTTGTGCTGCGCGACGGCAACACGCTGCGGGTCGGCGCCATGACCCGTCACGCGACACTGCTGGCGTCCCCCCGAGATTTCCCGCTTGTTTCCGATCGTCGCCGACGCGGAGCGCGTGATTGCGGATCCGACCGTGCGCAACCGTGGCACGATCGGCGGGTCGCTCTGCCAGGCCGACCCGGCCGAAGATCTCTCCACGGTCTGCAAGGTTCTGCGGGCGGAAGCGGTCGTGCGCGGGCCCGGCGGCGAGCGCGTACTCAGCATGCACGACTTCCACCGTGGTGCTTACGAGACCGCCGTGGCGCACAACGAACTCCTCGTCGAGGCGCGCTTCCCGATCCGTGCACGCTCGGGAAGTGCCTACGAGAAGGTTGAACGGCGGTTCGGTGACTGGGCGGTCGTGGCGGCGGGAGCGGCGATCTCCCTGGCCATCGACGGAACGATGGACGACGTCACCATCGGCCTCACCGCCGTCGGTGTGGCCGGCACGGTCGCCGAGGCCGAGGACATGTTGCGCGGCCAGCATCCGCGGGAAGACCTGTTCGTGGAGGCCGGGCGGCTCGCCGCGTTGGCGAGCGACCCGGTCACCGACCAGCGGGGCCCCATCGACTACAAGCGGCACCTTGCCGACGAACTCACCCGCCGGGTGCTGCGCCGCGCGGCCGCTCGCGCCGGCGAAGCACAGGAAGGCTAAGTCCATGCAGATCAGCGTGACCATCAACGGCACCGACATCACCGAAGAGATCGAACCGAGGGTGTTGCTTGTTCACTTTATTCGCGACCCGCTGCGGCTGACCGGCACGCACTGGGGATGCGACACCTCCAACTGCGGAACCTGCGTCGTGCTCATGGACGGCCAGCCGGTAAAATCCTGCACGGTGCTCGCGGCGATGGCCGACGGCCACTCCGTGACCACGGTCGAGGGGCTCGCCACCGGGGCCACGCTCGATCCCGTGCAGCAGGGGTTCATGGAGGAGCACGGCCTCCAGTGCGGGTTCTGCACGCCTGGGATGATGCTCACCGCGCGGGCCCTGCTGGACCACAACCCGCATCCGGACGAGGGCGAAACCCGCGAGGCGATCTTCGGCCAGATGTGCCGGTGCACCGGCTACGCGACGATCGTGCGCTCGGTGCAGTGGGCCGCGGCCGATCCCACGGCGCAGGACGGGTTGGACGAGACCGCGGAAGAAGAGGTAACGGCATGACCATCATCGAGGAGCGGGCCGCGAACCCGGCGGCCGGAGACGACAACCGCCCGATCGGCTACGGCCGTATCCAGCGCAAGGAGGACCCCCGCTTCGTGCGGGGCAAGGGGCACTACGTTGATGACATCGTGCTGCCCGGGATGTTGCACGGCGCCATTCTGCGCTCCACCGTGGCGCACGCCCGGCTGGTGTCGATCGACACGAGCGCTGCGCTGGCCCACCCGGGTGTCGTGGCCGTGATCACCGGCCAGGACCTGCTCGGCCTCAAGCTCGCCTGGGCTCCGACCCTCTCCGCCGACGTGCAGGCGGTGCTCGCCACCGACAAGGTGCGTTTCCAGGGGCAGGAAGTCGCTTTCGTGATCGCCGAGGACCGCTACGCCGCGCGCGACGCACTCGAACTCATCGAGGTCGACTACGACGTGCTGCCGCCGGTCATCGACGTACGCACGGCGCTGAACCCCGGTACCCCGGTCATCCGAGACGACATCGAGGGCCGCACCGACAATCACATCTTCGACTGGGAGGCCGGCAACGCGGCCGAGACCGAGGCGGTGTTCGCCTCGGCGGACGTCGTCGTGTCCCAGGAGATGGTCTATCCTCGCGTGCATCCGGCACCGATGGAGACCTGCGGGGCCGTCGCCGACTATGAGCCGATCGAGGGCGCGCTGACTCTGTATGAGACCAGTCAGGCCCCGCACGCGCACCGAACCCTGTTCGCGATCGTCTCGGGCATCCCTGAACACAAGATCCGCATCGTCTCCCCCGACATCGGCGGCGGCTTCGGCAACAAGGTTGGCATCTACCCGGGCTACATCCTCGCCGTTGTCGGGTCGATCGTCACCGGGCGGCCGGTGAAGTGGATGGAGGACCGCTCCGAGAACCTGATGAGCACCTCCTTTGCCCGCGACTACATCTTGCAGGGCGAAATCGCCGCCACGAAGGACGGCAAGATCCTCGCGGTGCGGTCGACCGTGCTCGCGGACCACGGCGCCTTCAATGCCACGGCGCAACCCTCGAAGTACCCGGCCGGATTCTTCCACATCTTCACCGGAGGATACGACCTGCAGGCCGCGCACTGCAAGGTGACCGGCGTGTACACCAACAAGGCTCCGGGCGGAGTCGCCTACGCCTGTTCCTTCCGTGTCACCGAGGCGGTCTACCTGGTCGAACGGCTTGTGGACATGCTGGCCCGGAAGCTGGAGATGGACCCCGCGGAACTGCGGCTGAAGAACCTGATCAAGCCCGAACAGTTCCCGTACAAGAACAAGACCGGGTGGGAGTACGACTCCGGCAACTACGAGCAGGCGCTGCGCAAGTCGATGCAGATGGCCGGCTACGACGACCTTCGGCGCGAACAGCAGGAGAAGCGCGCTCGCGGCGAGTTGATGGGGATCGGAATCTCGTTCTTCACCGAGACCGTGGGTGCCGGGCCGGGCAAGCACATGGACATCGTCGGCTTGGGCATGGCGGACGGCGCCGAGCTGCGAATCCATCCCACCGGCAAGGCCGTCGTGCGGATCTCCGTGCAGAGCCAGGGGCAGGGCCATGAGACGACCTTCGCCCAGATCGTGGCCGAAGAGATCGGCATCCCGCCGGAAGACATCGACGTCGTGCACGGCGATACCGACCAGACCCCCTTCGGCCTGGGCACCTACGGCAGCAGGTCGACCCCGGTCAGCGGCGCCGCCGTGGCCCTCGTCGCCCGCAAGGTGCGGGAGAAGGCGAAGTTCATCGCCGCCGCCATGCTCGAAACCCGGCCCGAGGACCTCGAGTGGGAGAAGGGACGCTGGTTCGTCAAGGGCGACCCGAGCATCGGCAAGACCATGGCGGAAATCGCGATGGGCGCGCACGGAACCGTCACCCTGCCGGAAGGGATCGACGGCAACCTGGATGCCGAGGTCACCTACGATCCCCCAAACCTGACCTTCCCCTTCGGCGCCTACATCTGCGTGGTCGACGTCGACCCCGGTACCGGCCACGTCAAGGTGCGCCGGTTCATCGCCGTTGACGACTGCGGCACCCGGATCAACCCGATGATCATCGAGGGGCAGGTGCACGGTGGTCTTACCGATGGGGTCGGTATGGTCCTGATGCAGTTCATTGAGTTCGACAAAGAGGGCAACAACCTCGGCGGCACCTTCATGGACTACCTCATCCCCACGGCCCTGGAGGTGCCGGATTGGGAAACCGGGTTCACCGTGACCCCATCGCCGCACCACCCGATCGGAGCGAAGGGTATCGGCGAGTCCGCCACCGTGGGGTCGCCGCCCGGAAACCGGGAACCGTTCGTGCGCGCCGCAGTGGTGCGTGCCCAACATCCGACAAGCGCCCAGGCCGGGGACACCGGTCTGCTGCTGGCGGACGGCACTCTGGAGGGATTTGTCGGCGGCGCCTGCGTTCAGGCGTCGGTGCGGGAATACGGTCTGAAGAGCCTGGCCTCCCACGAGCCTCTCCTACTGCGCGTTGTGGCGGGCGAGCGATCCCATGTCCGTGAGGAGGGAGCCGTGCAGGTGTCCAACCCGTGCCTCAGCGGCGGGGCCATCGAGATCTTCCTCGAGCCGTCCGTGCCGGCACCCCGGATATTGGTCGTCGGAATGACGCCGGTGGCGCACGCCCTGGTGGCGATGGGTGGCCCGCTCGGTCTTGACATGCACCTCACGGTGGGAGCAGACGCGACGCCTCGGTCGGACGACGCGGCGCTGATCGTGGCCTCGCACGGGCGTGACGAAGAGCCTGCCCTGGAGGTCGCCCTGAGAGCCGAGGTGCCCTATATCGCTCTCGTCGCCAGCCACGCCCGGGGGGCAGTCGTGCTGGCCTCCCTCAACGTTTCGGAGGAACAGCGTGCGCACGTGCACAGTCCGGCCGGACTGCAGTTGGGCGCCCGCTCCCCCGCCGAGATCGCGCTGTCCATCCTGGCGCAGCTCGTCGCCGAGAGGGCCAAGCGGCCTGCGGCGGCGACGACCGCCACTGGCCCGGTTGAGGTTGCGGTTGAGGTTGCGGTTGCGGTTGCGGTTGCGGTTGACCCGGTATGCGGCATGTCCGTCGCCATCGGGGACGCGGCGCCGCGGGTCCCGCGCGACGGGAAAACCCTCTACTTCTGCTCGGAGTCCTGCCGGCGCAGCTTCCTCGCCGATCCGGAGCAAATATGTCGTCGCCTCCTGAGCCGCGCATCGCGGGGTTGGTCCTGGCCGCCGGGGCCTCGCGCCGCCTGGGCCGACCTAGGCAGCTCCTGCCTTACGGCGACGGGGTCCTCCTGGACGCCGTCCTCAGGACGGCACGGGCCTGCGGGCTCCACCAGATCGCCGTGTGCCGCTACGACGACGGCGTGGGGCATCCGTTCGCCGTCGACCGGACGGTAATGCCGGACCTGGCCCGGCTCCACGGCGACAAGGCGTTCTGGAGGCTCCTCGAGCAGCGTGCCGCCGAGGTGTGCGAGGTCGTCGTGGCGGGCCCGATGCCCCCGGACATCGCTACCGAGGTGGACTACGAGCGGGCGCTCGCCGCATTAAGGAAGTTACGGTGACCGGCGCCGCCCGCACGGGAGCGGAAGACGACGTTCGCCGAATGATCCCGGACGTGCCCGCCCTGCTGGGCGCACTGGACGAGGTCGACTACCTGGCCGACGAGGGCCTCGCCACGGCTCTATTCCTGGCGGTGCGCCTGCCGCAACCCATCCTGCTGGAGGGTGAGCCGGGGGTCGGCAAGACCGAGGCAGCCAAGGCGCTGGCCCGGGTGCTCGACACTCCCCTGTTCCGGCTCCAGTGCTATGAGGGCATTGACTCGGGCGAGGCCCTCTACGAGTGGAACTATCCGCGCCAACTGCTGGGGATCAGGCTGGCCGAGGCCCGCCAGGCCAGCCTGGCCGAGACGGAGCTGTTCGGCCCGGAATACCTGCTGCGCCGCCCCCTGCTGCAGGCGATCGAGCACCAGGGTCCGCGGCCGGCGGTGCTTCTCCTCGATGAGATCGACCGGGCGGATGCCGAATTCGAGGCGTTCACCTTCGAGCTGCTGGCCGAGGCGGCCGTAACGATCCCGGAGCTGGGCACGGTGCGGGCTACGCATCCACCGATCGTGATCCTGACGTCCAACCGCACCCGCGACCTGCACGACGCCCTGACCCGGCGCTGCCTGTACCACTGGATCGACTACCCGACGCCGCAGCGGATCGCGGAGATCGTGCGCTGCAGGGTGCCGGAGAGCGGCGCACAGATCGCACTGCAGGCGGCGTCGGCCATCACGCGGCTGCGCTCGCTGGACCTCGCGAAGCCGCCCGGCGTCGCCGAGGCCATCGACTGGGTCTCGGCGCTGACCGTGCTCGGCGTCGACAAACTCGACCCCGGCCGCGTGGATCAGACCTGCGGGTCGATTCTGAAGAACCGCGACGACCTTGACCTGGCGGTCGGCAGGCGCCGTGTGGCTGGTGGGCGATCATGGCTGACCGGGGGTCACTGGGCCTCCGGAGCATTGATCACGTCGGGGCGGGCCGTTCCCACGTCGAAGCGGCCGCACTGGCGGTCGGGTTCAGCACGGCGCTGCGCCGAGCGGGCGTCCCGAGTTCCCCGGACCGATCCGCTCGACTGGCGGAGGCCCTCCGGCTGGTTCCGCCGCACGAGCGAGAGCCGCTGTACGGGACGTGCCGGGTGGTTCTGGTCTCCGCCCGGGAACAGGTACCCGTGTTCGACGCGGTATTCGACGCCGTGTTCGCCGGCACCCTCGACCCGGCCGACTTCCGCGGTGACCAGAACGCTCCGCCGTCAATCGGCTCCGAACCACGCACCCGGCCGACCGCGACCCAACAGCGGCCGGCGATCGCGGCGGACCAGGCGCCGCTGCCTCAGGCGCCGGGCATGGCTCCGGGCGGGGACGATTCCGGGGACACTGACACGGATGCGCCGGAGCGGGAAACGATCCTGGTGACGGCGGCGGACGAAGAGCGCCTGCACCAGATGTCTTTCACCGACTTAGCTCCGGACGAGGTCGCCCAGATGCGTCGCCTGGTGCCCCGGATCGCCCTCGCCACGCCGGAACGCGTTAGCAGCCGCACCCGGAAGAGCTCCCGGACCACCCCAAAGCTGGACCTGCGCCGCACGGTCAGGGCGGCGCAGCACACCGGCGGGGAGCCGGTGCGCCTGGTCTACCGGCGACGGCGCGCGCGACTGCGCCGTTTGATCCTGCTGTGCGATGTGTCCGGGTCGATGGAGCCGTACACGCGGGTGTACCTGTCGCTCCTGCAGGGCGCGGTCGCGGGGGCCGAGGCCGAAGCCTTCATCTTCTCGACCGGATTGACCCGGCTGACCCGTCAGCTCGCGGTGCGCGACCCGGACCAGGCTCTGGCACGGGCTGCCGCCAGCACCCAGGACTGGGCGGGCGGCACCAGGCTGGCAGAGAGCATCCGCCATTTCACGGATGCCTGGGGTCGACGTGGCCTCGCCCGCGGGGCCGTCGTCGTGATCATCTCGGACGGGTGGGCGCTGGACGACCCGGAATCGGTGCACGCCCAAATGGCCCGCCTGCGGCGCTTGGCCTACCGCATCATCTGGGTCAACCCCAGGAAGGTCGCTTTGGACTACCAGCCGGTGGTGGGCGGAATGGCGGCCGCGTTGCCCTTTGTCGACGCGTTCGTCAGCGGGCACAGCTATGCGGCCCTGGCAGAAGTGGCGGCGGCGATTCGCGCCGACCGTTCGGACCCACACGAGAATACGAGGACCCGATAATGGACATCAACAGCACGTTCTCCGTCGTCGCACCGATCGACGAGGTGTGGAAGACTCTGATGGACTTCGAGCGTGTCGCCGGCTGCGTTCCGGGGGCACAGGTGCTGAACAAGCTTTCGGATGACGCCTATCAGGTCGGAATGAAAGTGAAACTGGGTCCGGTGACCATGCAGTACAGAGGTCAGATGACCGTTCTCGAACGCGATGCGACCGCGCACCGCGCCGTGTTCGAGGGGCGTGCTCAGGAGACCCGCGGTCAAGGCACGGCGCAGGGTACGGCCACCCTCACGCTCGTCGAGGCGGACGGCGAGACTCAGGGCACGGTCAGTGCCGATGTGGCGCTCTCCGGCAAGGTGGCCGCGATGGGGCGCAGCATCATCGGCAGCGTCACGGACCAGATGATGGCCCTCTTCGCCGAGAACCTGCAGGCCATGGTCACGGCTCCGGCTCCGGATCCGGCGGTGCCTGCTGCGGGGGTTACAACCGGGCAGACCGCCGACACCGTCGGTGGGTCGGGAACCGCGACGGCTCTGCCCGCCGCACCGCCGGCCGGGCCCCTCACGACGGCGCCTGCCTCCCGAGCGCCGCGGCCGGGCGCCGAGACCAGCCTGAACGCCCTCGATCTGGCCAAGGGCATCGTGATGGATCAGCTCAGCAGCCTGCCCAGGCTGCTCGGCGTGATCGCCGCGGTGGCGTTTGTCGCCTATCGGATCGGCCGCCGCGCCGGCGGTCGGTAGACTCGAATGAGCGAAACCGGAAGGGTCACCACCTGTGCGTGAGGTTCTGAATCCGCTGCTGACGGGATGGCAGGCCGGCGGCATTGCCGGCCTGGCCACCGTCGTGCGCACCTTCCAGTCCGCCCCCCGGTCGGCCGGCGCGTCGATGCTGGTCACCGCCGACGGGGAGGTGGTCGGCTCAGTCTCCGGGGGCTGTGTCGAAAGTGCCGTCTACGACCTCGCGACCCAGGTGATCGATGACGGGCGGCCGGTGCTGGTGCGCTACGGCATCAGCGACGACGACGCCTTCTCCGTTGGTCTGACCTGCGGCGGCATCCTCGACGTCTTCGTGGAGCCCGTCAGCCAGGTGAGCTTCCCGGAGCTGTCCGCTGTGGAGCAGGACATCACCGGATCAGCTCCGGTGGGGGTCGCGACCGTGATCGAGCACCCCGATCCCAGCCGTCTGGGCCGACACCTGATCATCCGGCCGCACGGCTTCGACGGCGATCTGGGCTCCGAACGGGCGAACCGGGCCATCGGTGACGATGCCCGCGGGCTGCTGGCCGCCGGTCGCAACAGCACCCTCACCTACGGTCCCGACGGTGAGCGACGCGGTGAGGGCATGCGGGTCTTCGTCAACAGCTACGCCCCGCGCCCACGGATGCTGGTGTTCGGCGCCATCGATTTCGCGGCCGCCCTGGCCCGGCTGGCTTCCTTCCTCGGCTACCATGTCACCGTCTGCGATGCCCGCGAGGTCTTCGCCACGCCGGCCCGGTTCCCGGAGGCCGACGAGGTCATCGTCGGCTGGCCGCACCGCTACCTGGCCGAGCAGGTCGCGGCCGGGCTCGTGGATGAGCGCACCGTCGTCTGCGTGCTCACCCACGACCCGAAATTCGACGTGCCGCTCCTCAAGGTGGCCCTGACCCGCGGCCCGTTCGCCTACATCGGTGCGATGGGGTCTCGGCGCACTCACGAGGACCGACTGGCCAGGCTCCGCGAGGCAGGTGTGGACGAGGCGGAGCTGACGAGATTGCACAGCCCCATCGGGCTGGATCTCGGCTCCCGAACCCCGGAAGAGACGGCCGTGTCCATCGCCGCGGAGATCATCGCCGAGCAGTGGGGCGGCACCGGAGATCCGCTGGGCAACCTGGCCGACCGGATCCACCACGACGACCTCGACGAGCAGGCCTCGGTGTAGCCGCCGCCCTACTCCCGCATCCCGAAGCGGGCGTAGATCGGATGCAACCACTTCGGCGCCCACCAGAGGCACTTCTCGAGCGAGGTCATCACCGCGGGAACCACGATGGTGCGCACGAGGGTCGCGTCCAGCAGCACGGCCACGGCGAGGGCGACGCCGATCTGTTTCATCTGCAGCAGATTGCCGGTCGCGAACCCGGCGAACACGATCACGATGATCAGGGCCGCGGAGGAGATGATCCGGCCCGAGCTCTGCAGACCCGTCTCGATCGCGAGCCGCGTGGCCTCACCCGCCTCGGAGTGCTCCTTGATCCGGGCGAGCAGGAACATCTCGTAGTCCATGGCCAGACCGAAGCCGAAGGTGAGCACGAGGGTCAGGACCAGAGGGTCCACCCCGGCGATCGTATCGGCATCGAAATCGAGCAGGCCTCCGAGATTTCCCTCCTGGAAACCCCAGACCAGGATGCCCACGGAGGCGCCGAGCGAGATGACGCTGATCACGAGGGCGGTGAGCGGGATGACCACGGAACCGGTCATCAGGAAGAGCAGCAGGAACGTGGCCCCGGCGATGATCAGGGCAGCCCAGGGCGCGCCGGCGACCAGTGAGTCGACATAGTCGACCGACGCGGCATCCGTGCCACCGACCCAGTGGTCGAAGTCGGGCCGGTCGTCCCGGATCTGCCGCACAACGGCCGGGCCCTCGTTCTGGTCGACGCCGACGCGCGACACCCAATGTCCGTTCACCAGGGCCGGTGGTGTCGTGCCGGTGACGTTCGGCAGCGTCGCCACCTCCGCGGCCCAGGCCGCGGCGGACGCCTCAGCGGTGTCCGAGACAAGCTGCACCAGCGGGGCCGTGGCGACGGGGAAGTGGTCGTTCAACGCCGTGACGAACCCGTACTGGGTCGAGGCCTTCGGGATGGCGTCGGCGCCGCCGCTGGACACGTTGATGTTCAGCGCGGGGCTGCCGAGCAGGAGGAGCACGGCGATGCCGCCGAGCGCCACGAGTGCGGGCGCCCGTTGCACGCGGCGGGTCAGCCGGGAGAAGACGCCCTCCCGGGGGGCGACGTCGCCGAAACGGGTCAGGAGGGGACCGAGGCCGGGGATGCGGGTCAGCAGGCCCGGCGTCAGCAGCCGGTCGCCGAAGTACCCGAGCAGAGCCGGAACAAGAACGAGCGCCGTCAGGATGGCGATCAGCACCACGGATACCGCGCCGATGGCGATGGCACGGATGATCGCCGGTTCGAAGACCAGCAGGCCCACCGTGGCGATGGCGAAGGTCAGACCGGAGTAGAGCACCGTGCGGCCGGCCGTGTCCGCCGTGATGCCCACCGCCTGCAGCATCAGCTCGTGACGTTCCGTACGCGTCTCGCTGTCGCCGGCCCGTTCCACGAGTGCCCGGAACTCCTCGCGGAACCGGCTGACGATCAGGAGCCCGTAGTCGATGGAGAGCCCCAGCCCGATCACGGTGATGACGTTGAGCACCGTGGTGTCGATCTCCATCAGGTAGCTGAAGCCGAAGAGGGCCCCGAGAGCGCCGGCGATCGAGGCCAGCGCCCCGATCAGCGGGATGCCGGCCGCCAGGAATCCACCGAAGATGATCAGCATCACGAGGAGGGCGATCGGCAACGCGATCAGCTCGCCCTTCTGCAGGTCGGCCTCGGCGACCGCCACCAGGGATTCCACCAGGAGCGGGGTTCCGCCGACTTCCACGGTCGCGTCCGGCTCCAGCTGCCGGACCTCGTCGGCCGCCACGCCGAGCCGTTCTTCCACCTCGCCCAGCAGGTCCTCACTGATGTCACCGCCTGGTGCCACCATCTGGGCGTTCAGCAACAGTCCGGTGCCGTCGGGTGCCAGGAGAGGCATCGCAGCCGGGTTCGGCGAGCCGTCAGGGAGCGGTGGGATGGCGAGCGGGTTGATGACCTCGGTTACCCCGTCGACTTCCAACAAATCGGTCGTGGCCGCGGTGAGGATCAAGCCCAGGTCCGGGGAGGACAGGTCGACGTCGTGGATCAGCAGAGAGAGAGACTCCGTGTCCGCGCCCTCGGTTCCCTGCAGCAGATCGGCGGCCTGGCTGGCCTCGCCTTCAACGGTGGGGCCGGCGCTGGCGAGCCGCTGGAAGAGGTTCTCCCCCGTCACCCCGATCAGTGCCGTCGCCACGCACGCGGCGATCGTGAGCGCCCACACCAGCAGAGAGGTGAACCGGTGACGGGCGATGAAAACGCCCAGTGTGCGCAGCATGGCAGAAGTCCTCCGGTCTCAGGCGGCTACCGCCAAATTACTCCACCCGGCGCCGGCGGACCGACACCTGTCGGGTGCCGGGACACACCGCGCGAGGTGTACGCTCGGAGTCATGCCCCGGATACCCATGGGGGTATAATCCGGGTTGGCCTGATCGCTGCCACTTGGGACGAACGTGCGCCGCAAGATCCTTGTCGGTCGAGTCCGGGGCTCTGCGACAACTTCATCCCGAACGAATTCGACGGAGATTCTGCTCAAAACAGCGCCTGTGGGCTAAAAAACGGGAGTTTGACCCAAAATCTCCGTCGAATTGGTTCGAGACCGGATACGACGAGGACTCACACTCACCTAGGGTGCCTCGTCGACGATGCCGATGAATGCGTTGCCGATGCCGTCGACCTCGGTGCGACTGAGGCCGGCGGCGGCTTCTGGGAGTTCCTCGGATCCGTGGTAGTCACAGGTCAGATAGGTGAAGGCGGGCCACCACTTCTTGGGACGCGCGGCTTCGGAGAACCCGCAGACATCGCAACGAAGTTCCACCCAGACCGGTTTCTTACCGGTGCGGTTGGCCCGAGACTGCGCGAGCCACGCCGGCGGGTTGCGCTCGATCTCGGCCAGTTCAGCCTCCGACATCCGGGAGGGCAGTTCGTGGCGCTGCGCCATTTCGATCGGGATATCCAGGCGTAGGGCGGCCATTCGTCGGGTAATCATCTCGATCAAGGATAGGCGTTCCCGGGCCGGGTAGCCTCGTCGCTTACGGCGCTCCCTGCGTCAAACTCGACTTTCTCGACCCGCCGACGTCGGCCGAGGACCGGAGCACCAACGGTGCGATCACGGTGGGGCTGCCGGCGGACGGGGTGACCTGCCGGGTGGACGCCGGCACGACCAATGGCGAGAGTGACAGCGGGCCGGTCCCGAGTGCCCCCTCCTTCCGCCGCTCCATCACCGCGGCGACCACCAACGGGAAGGTGACGGTCGAAGGGGCACGCCCGTGAAACACTGGGGTATGCGCGATACCTCCTCCCCCCTCGGCCTGCTGCTCGACGTGGACGGGCCGATCGCCAGTCCGGTGTCCCGGACCATCGCCACACCGAGCATCATCACGGATCTGATCAGCCTGGCCGGAGCCAACGTTCCGATCGCATTCATCACCGGGCGGTCGTCGACGTTCATCCGCGAGCAGGTTGTCGCACCGCTCCGTGCAGCCGGATTGCCCGAGTCGATGCGGATGTACGGGGTCTGCGAGAAGGGAGCCGTCTGGTTTCCGATCACGGCCGCGGGGATGGGCGAGATCGTCGTCGATGACAGCGTGGCCCTGCCGGCCGCCGCCGTCGATCGGCTGCGCAACCTCGTCGCCGACCGGTTCAGCGACACGATGTTCTTCGACGAGACCAAGCAGGCGATGGTCTCGGTCGAGCAGCGCACGGATGCCGACCACGGCCGGTACCAGGCCGCCGCGGTGGAATTCAACGAGGCCGCATTCGGGGTGATGGTTGAACTCGGGCTGGGCATCCGTTTCGGTGATCGAGTCGTTCCGGACCAGGCCGGTAGCGTGGGATTCCGGATCGACCCGACGATCATCTCGACCGACATCGAGTCGGTCACCCTGGACAAGGACCGTGGCGCGGAGCGGGCGCTGGCCTTTTTCTCCGAATCGGGAACACTCCCCCGGGTCTGGCGCTCGGTCGGCGACTCGCGCAGCGACTACCTGATGGCCGACCACCTGCATGCCGCCGGCTATGACGTCTCGCATGTGGATGTGCGGCCGTCCGACGGCATCCTCGAACGCCCCTACCCCGTAATCGTCGAGGGGTCCCTGATCCACGACGCGGCCGGCGCAGAATTCCTCCGGTACTGGGTCGACAAGCTGGGCCTGCGCGAAGCGGTTACACCGAACTGAAGCGGATGCCGTCCTGCAGGCGGCTCCGCAACTCGAACACCTTTTCAAAGCTGCCGCGGTCCATTCCGGGCAGCCCGCTGCGCAGCACCCCGATCAGCCGTGACCTCGGCAGCGTGATCACGGTCGGGCGCCGGCCACGGCCGGGGACCGTCAGAGGGTCGGCCAGGGCCTCGTCGGGCAGCACGATCAGCACAGCGGTGAACCTCACCCGGACCGACTTCGCCAGAGCCCGCACGACGCCCTCGACGTCTTCAATCGGACGAGCATCGGGGCCAAGGGCGTCACCGACGAGCTCCCCGCGCCGAAGCTGCACCGGCCCGCCCCAGTCCTCGGACAGGACCGCGAACAGTCCCGCCGGGCCGAGCACGACGTGATCGACCTTGCCGCCCTGCGTGCCGGCCGCCACATCATGCCAGGCCGTGAAGCCGATCCCGAGGGCGGAGACGAGTTGCGCCGTTGATTCCTCGGCCAGTGCCTTCGCCAGCCAATGCCGGATCTCCCGCGGCGCCGAACGGATCAGCGTCGGGGCATACGGGTCATCGATGGAGGTTCCGCGCCCGGCCCATTCCCGGAGGAGTTCGAGGTAACGCTGGCGCGCCTCGCCACCCGGATGGCCGTACATGCGCGCGCGCGGCCCGGCCTGCGTGGCCTGCGCACGGCCGGCTCCGGAGGCGTAGGCGGGGCGCTCCGGGTCGGGGACCGCGTCCGGGTATCGGCGGCGGTCATAGTCGGCGCGCCCCTCCGGGGTTCCCACCCGCTCCCACGCGATCTGAACGAGGTGGAAGGCGGCGGCGTCTCCGCCGACATCCGGATGCGTGTGGCGCAGCAGGCGACGGTAGGCACGACGAAGTTCGTCGTCACTCGCCGACGGGCTGACGCCGAGTACCTCGTAGGGCGACGCCGCGGCCGGGCTATCTGACATCCAGCGTTCTCTTTCAGCGTTAGTGCGGCCGGCAATGGAACAGCCAGCCAATCGTTCCCTCACACTACCGACCCTGGCTGGCATAACACCGGATGCTCCCAGGGCCTCGGCCCGCAGAGACCCGACTTCATGGCACGATCAGCATATGACGACGCACGGCCAACGCCTCCACCGCTCGAGTACCCGACTTATCGGCATGTTGGCGGCGGGTGTCGTCGTGGCCGTTCTGGCCGGGGTGTACGGGAGCTGGACCCTGGCTCCGATCGCGGGCTGGGCGGCCGCCTGCGTGACGTATGTCACCTGGGTGTGGATCACCATCGGCCCCATGGACGTCCAGAACACAGCCAGCCATGCCACCCGGGAGGATTCGTCCCGAGGTGCCGCGGACATCCTGATTGTTCTCAGCAGCCTCGGCAGCCTCGGCGCTCTGGTGTTCCTACTGGTGGGGACCGACACCACCTCGGTCGCCGCACCGGGAATCCTGGCGGCGGCGGCGGTGCTCAGCGTCGGACTCTCCTGGATTCTGGTGCACACCCTGTTCACGCTCCGCTATGCCTCGCTCTACTACTCCGGGCGCGACGGCGGGGTGGATTTTAACCAGGCGGTGCCACCGAGTTACGGGGATTTCGCCTACCTGGCCTTCACGATCGGGATGACGTTCCAAGTCTCAGACACCAGTCTGCAAACGCACGCAATTCGGATGACGGCGCTGCGTCACAGCCTGCTCTCGTACCTGTTCGGCTCGTTCATTCTGGCTACCCTGATCAACCTGGTGGCCGGCCTGTTGCGCTGACGCGGCCCGTCAGCCGGCGCACTCCCGGACCGAGCGCACGGCACTCCCACTGTCGACGGCCACCCACACGCCACCGTCGCTGTCCACGGTCAGCCCGTCGGGGGAGCCGGCCATCCGGGTCGCAACCTCCCTCGAGCGCGAACCCTCGTTCGTGCGCGATGACGGCTCCTTCGACACTTCGGGGCCGGAGGGCCTCCGCGATCGAGCCGACGCGGTGCCGGGGGCTGCGACCTAGTCGCGGAGGATCTGCACCGGGATGGCCACGGCCAGCGAAACGCAGAGGATGCCGCTGAGGAAGATCGGCAACTGCCAGGCCGTCACCTCGAACGCGAACCCGAACAGCCAGAGACCGAAGACGAAGATGGCCATTGCGACGGTGAAGGCGACGGCGTTCATGGTGCGGTCCTTTCGAGCGATGCCCGCACTAAACGCCGGGCCGATGAGTCGAGCGTACCCGGTCGAGCGTCAGACCGGCGACGGCGCCCCGACGGGCTCGATGAGTTCCGGACCGTCACCACGCACCGGGGCGACCTCGTGGTAGCTCAGGCTCTCGACGGCCTCCCGCGAGGCGGCCACCGCGGCGTCGACCAGCGCCTGGTCACCCGGAGTATGGGGGTCAAGCCACTGATCCCACCACTCTTCCGCCAGAATCACGGGCATCCGGTTGTGGAGGGCGGCCAGGGGACCCTCGGCGTCCTGGGTGAGAATCGTCGCGGACAGGACCCACCGGGCCGGGTCGTCGTCGGCCAGGGCCGGATTGCGCCACCAGGAGTAGAGGCCGGCGAAGGCCAGTGGAAGACCGTCGTCTGAGTGGATGAAGTACGGAGTCTTCACGGTGCCGTCCGTGTGCCACTCGTAGTAGCCGGTGGCCGGGACCAGCGCGCGCCGGGACGCGACCGAACTCTTGAAGGTGGGCTTCTCCGCCGCCGTTTCGGCACGGGCGTTGAAGGTGGCGAAGGACGACTGCAGCTCGGTCGCGAATGAGGGGACCAGGGACCAGCGCGCGCCCTCGAGCCGGCGCACGACCGGCCCGGCCTTGGCTGACTCGAGCACGATCGGGATCTTTTCGGTGGGTTTGATGTTCCACGACGGTTCCGGCAGGTTCTCGCCCTCGTGCTCGACGTCGAACATCGCGGCGAGATCGGACGCCGTGTCCGTGATGATGAATCGACCGCACATGGGGACAGGTTACTACCGGACGCCGACACCCCGGTCTGAGAGCGCAGACCGTGCCGGCATCCGCTAGCGTCGATTCCGGCGTCGGCGAGGCGTAGGAGCGAGGAAGCGTCGATGGACGAGCGGAATATGCAGGATCGGTACAGTGCGGATGTACTCTCCCCCGGCTGGCGGGACGCTGGCCGGAAGGTCATCCCGCCGCGGGAAGCCACGCCCGACCTGGTCGTCGAGGAGGTCGCGACCGGTTTCTGCGGTGCCGTGGTGCGGATCGAGAAGAAGATCGTCACCCTGGAGGACCGCCACGGTCAACTACGCCTGTTTCCGCTCGGCGGCGGATTCTTGATTGACGGCGACCCGGTGGTGCTCGTCGTCCCGGTCAGGGCGGCGCCGCAGGGCCGCGCCCGTACCGCCTCGGGATCGATGGCCGTGCGGGATGCCCCGGCGCGGGTGGCCCGAGCAAGCCGCATCTTCGTCGAGGGCCGGCACGACGCCGAGCTTGTGGAGAAGGTCTGGGGAGCCGATCTACGGCTCGAGGGGGTCGTCGTCGAGTACATCGAGGGCGTCGACAACCTCGAGGAGCTCCTGCGAGAGTTCCGCCCGGGACCCACCCGGCGGGTCGGGGTGTTGGTCGACCACCTGGTGCCCGGATCGAAGGAAAGCCGGATCGCCGACGCCGTGGCGCGCGGACCGCACGGCCGGAATGTGCTCGTGGTCGGGCATCCATATATCGACGTCTGGCAGTCCGTGAAGCCGAACCGCGTGGGAATCACGACGTGGCCCGCGATTCCGCGCAGCATCGAATGGAAGCACGGGATCTGCGAGGCCCTCGGCTGGCCTCACGAGGACCAGGCCGATATCGCCCGGGCCTGGCAACGGATCCTGGGACGGGTGCGCACATTCGCCGATCTGGAGCCGGAACTGCTGGGCCGGGTGGAACAACTGATCGACTTCGTCACGACCGAGTAGTGCAGGGTGCGCCCCGATCGACTCATCACCTGCAATCAACGTAACGCTTTGGAACCGAATTGCCACGGAATCTGGATGCACCGCGGCGATGTGGGCTAGGGTTATCTCAGTAGTTGTAGTGCTTGCACGTCTTAAAACGCGGTGACCCCGGTCGCCGCGGCGTATTCCTTTCGGAAGCGGACGACGAATACCGCGACGAACGGCCTCGAAAGTCGGGGCCTTTCTAACACTCCTGGAGGAGTTTCATAATGGCAACAGGTACCGTGAAATGGTTCAACGCTGAAAAGGGCTTCGGCTTCATCGCTCCCGACGACGGAAGCGCCGACGTGTTCGCGCACTACTCCGCGATCGCATCGAACGGCTACAAGTCTCTCGACGAGAACCAGAAGGTCGAGTTCGAGGTAACCCAGGGCCCGAAGGGTCCTCAGGCCGAGAACATCCGCGCCCTCTAAAGTGCGCAACTGCTCAACCAGCGAGGCGGCTTTCCGAGTCGCATAGCTCACGAGCTTCGACAACGCCCCTGCTTCGGCAGGGGCGTTGTCTGCGTTAAGCGAACTACTTGACGAGGTCCTGCCAGCCGTCACCGTCGACGTACTCGAAGATAAGGTTGGTTTCGGTGTGCGCAACCGCCGGATGCTCCGCCAGATGCTGCAGGACGAAGTCCCGCAGGTCCGACGCGTCCGCCGCGGCCACGTGCAGCAGATAGTCGTCGGCGCCGGCGGTGTGGAACAGGCCGATCACCCCGGGCCAGTGCGGCGCCGCCGCCCGGAACGCGTCGATCTGCACGCGGGCGTGCTTGACCAGGCGAACCGAGATCAACGCCTGCAGGGACGCGCCCAGCGCGGCCAGATCGATATTCGCGCGATAGCCTCGGATGTGCCCCAGCTGCTGCAGCCGGCGCAGACGCAGCGACACGGTCGACTCGGCGACGCCGATCTCCGCGGCCAGCGCCGCACCGGAGGCACGGGCGTTCACGGACAGCGCACGCAGGAGCGCCCGGTCGACCCGGTCGATTTCGGCTTTCTTCGGTTCCATCGGCCTACTCTTTCTTCCGTGAGCAGTTTATGCGAAAGCTTCCGCTGATTCGCAAGGGTCTGCAAGGATGATTGCGCCGTGCGGCAGATTCTGTTTGGGTCTGTGCATGACGCCAACGCTTCCGCTGCTGCCGCCCCTGCCTCCCCGCGGACCTGCCCTGCGGCCATCGGCCCCGCACCCGGACACGGTTGCCGTGCACGGCGGGATGGCCGGGCTGACAGCGGCCGGTTCGCATGTGCCCGTGATCGACCTCTCCACGACCAATCCGCTGGCGGGAGTCGAGTGCGGCGGGGACTCCTACGAGAACCTCGCCACCGGAGGTACGATCCGCGAGGGCGATTCCGCGGTGTACCAGCGACTCTGGCAGCCCGGAGTCGCCCGGTTCGAAACGGCACTGTCGGCCCTGGAGGGCACCGAGGGCACCGTCGCCTTCGCGAGCGGAATGGCCGCGCTGGCGGCCGTGCTGATCGCATCCGTGGCCGGCGGCACGCCCCACGTGGTGGCCCTCCGGCCGATCTACGGCGGTACCGACCATGTGCTCGCCACCGGTCTGCTCGGCACGACCGTGTCGTGGGTCGATCCCGACGGGGTTGCCCAGGCAATCCGGCCGGACACCGGACTGGTCATCCTGGAGTCCCCAGCGAACCCGACGCTGGCGCTGACCGACATCCGTGCCGTGGTCGCGGCGGCCGGCAGCGTGCCGGTGCTGGTCGACAACACGTTCGCCACCCCGGTGCTCCAGCGCCCGGTAGATTCGGGCGCCGCGTTGGTGCTGCACAGTGCGACCAAATTTTTGGGCGGCCACGGAGACGTGATGGGCGGCACGGTCTCCGGCCCCGAGCACTGGATGGCGCGCCTGCGCCAGGTGCGGGCCCTGACCGGCGGTGTGCTGCATCCGTTCGCCGCGTATCTGCTGCACCGGGGGCTGCGCACGCTGCCGGTGCGTGTGCGCGCCCAGCAAGCAACCGCGGGCGCCGTCGCGGAGCGCCTCGCGGGTCACCCCGCACTGGCCCGGGTCCTGTACCCGGGGCTGCCCGGGCAGGACCCGCTGGGGCTTTTGGGCCGTCAGGCGAACGGGGCCGGGTCTATCATCGCCCTCGACCTCGCGGGCGGCTTCGATGCGGCCGTGCGGTTCACCGAGGCGTGCACGCTGATCACGCACGCGGTCTCCCTCGGCGGCGTGGACTCACTCGTGCAGCATCCGGCCTCCCTGACCCACCGCCCGGTCGAGGCCGGCGCCCGGCCCGGTGCCGGGATCGTGCGCCTTTCGATCGGCCTCGAGCACGTCGACGACCTGCTCGCCGACATCCTCGCCGCCTTGGACGTGGCGATGGATGTCACTCCCGACGTGGCGAAGGTCGGGGTGCCGAACACCGCGGCTGCCGAACCTCAGGACGCCGTTGTCTGAGCGGCCGTTTCGGTCGAGAGTAGCCGTTCAGCGGGGCGCTCCCGCCCGGAACGGGCACCCGCGATGATCAGATGCGGCTCCGCCGCGGGTCAGCTGCGGCCGAGGCGGCGGCGGAGCAAGTCGATCCGGTTCTGCAGCTGCGTGACGCTGGCCTGCGCGACGGCGGGCCCGCCGCACTCGCGCCGGAGTTCGGCATGCACCATGCCGTGGGGCTCACCGGCGAGCTTCGACCACATGCCTACCAGGCTCGCCAGCAGTGTGCGCTGCTCCTTGAGCGTGCGATAGAGCGGTGGCGGGTCCACCGGGGTGACCTCGCCGGTGACGGGATCCTTGCGTCGGTCGGTGGAGCGCTTGGCTTGCCGGTGCTGGCGCTGGCGCAGCAGCTCGGAGACCTGCTCGGGCTCGAGCAGACCGGGGATGCCGATGAAGTCGAACTCCTCGTCGGTGCCCGGTTCCGCCAGCTCGCCGAACTCGTCGCCGTTGAACATCACCATGTCGAAGGTGGCCTGGGAGTCGATGGCCTGCCAGGTGAATTCCTCGCCGAGGTCGTCGGAGGCCTTCTCCGACGTGTTGGCGTCGGCGACCATGGCGTCTTCGGGGTTGTACATGCCGTCGTCGCCGTCGTCGCGGTTGCTGCGGTCGAGGGCGTGGTCGCGCTCCAGCTCGAGCGCGTTGGCCAGGCTGAGCAAGCTGGGCACATTGGGCAGGAAGATGGACGCCGTCTCACCGCGGCGCCGGGCCCGCACGAACCGGCCAATGGCCTGCGCGAAGAAAAGCGGTGTGGAGGCGCTGGTCGCGTAGACGCCCACGGCCAGGCGCGGCACGTCGACCCCCTCCGACACCATCCGCACGGCCACCATCCAGCGCGAGGTGTTGTGCGCGAACTCGTCGATCCGGTCGCTCGACTCCTTCTCATCGGAGAGTACGACGGTCACCGACTCCCCCGAGATCTCCTGCAGGACGGCCGCGTACGCGCGCGCCATGGTCTGGTCGGTGGCGATGACGAGGCCACCGGCATCCGGGATGCCGTGGCGCACCTGGGTGAGGCGCAAATCGGCGGCGCGCAGCACTGCGGGGATCCACTGCCCGGTGGGTTCCAGGGCGGTGCGCCAGGCCTGGGAGGTGATGTCCTTGGTGTTACCCTCGCCGAGTTTGGCTTCCATCTCGTCGCCGGCGCGGGTGCGCCACTTCATATGTCCGGCGTAGACCATGAACATGACCGGGCGCACGACGCCGTCTTCGAGGGCTCGGCCATACCCGTAGTTGTAGTCGCTCTGGGACAGGCGGATGCCGTGCTCGTCGGGCAGGTAACTCACGAACGGGATCGGCGAGGTGTCCGATCGGAACGGGGTGCCGGTGAGCGAGAGGCGGCGGGTGGCCGGCTCGAACGCCTCCCGGATTGCGTCACCCCAGCTCAGCGCGTCCCCGCCGTGGTGCACCTCATCCAGGATTACAAGGGTGCGGCTGGACTGGGTCAGCTGCCGGTGCAGGGCTGCCCGGCTGGCCACCTGGGCGTAGGTGACGGCAATGCCGTGGTAGTGGTTGCCGTAGCGCCCGTTGGCGTTCTTGAAGTTAGGGTCGAGCCGGATGCCCGCCCGCGCCGCGGCATCCGCCCACTGGCGCTTGAGGTGCTCGGTGGGCGCGACTACCGTGATGCTGTCGATCAGTCGGCGGGCCTTCAGCTCGGCCGCGAGCCGCAGGGCGAAGGTGGTCTTGCCGGCGCCCGGCGTCGCCGCGGCGAGGAAATCACGTGGCTGGTGCACGAAATATGCTTCCAGCGCTTCCGCCTGCCAGGCCCGCAATTTGCCGGCTGTGCCCCACGCGGCACGCTCCGGGAACGAAGGCGAGAGATGCTCGGCTGCACTCGTCCCCTGGGCAGGACCGAAAGGGGGTGGAGTATTCACGTCATACGAACTTACCCGGTGAACGGACTGCCGGGATGCGGGGGGAGAATGGAGCAATGACGACGCCGATGCATCCGTGGTCCCGCTATGTCGCCCTCGGCGACTCCTTCACGGAGGGGGTGGGTGATCCCGAGCCGACGAGCCCGGGTGGGAACCGGGGCTGGTCGGACCGGGTCGCCGAGGTGCTCAGCCAGGGCACACCGGACTTCGCCTACGCGAACCTCGCCGTGCGCGGCAAGCTGATCCGCCAGATCAGCGTGGAGCAGGTGGAGACGGCGCTCGCTCTGCATCCGGATCTGATCACCTTCTCCGGGGGCGGCAACGACGTCCTCCGGCCGGGATCCGACCCCGACCACATCGCCGCCCAGGTCGAGGAGCAGGTGCGCCGGCTGAGTCGCGATAACGCCACCATCGTGCTGTTCACGGGCGCCGATGTGGGCTTCTCCCCCGTATTCCGTGGTATTCGGGGCAAGATTGCGATCTATAACGAGAACCTGCGCGCGGTCGCGACGAAGTATGACTGCGTCGTCGCCGACCTCTGGTCGCTGACCGAGATTCAAGATGCCGGCATGTGGTCTGCGGACCGGCTGCACCTGAACGCTCTCGGCCACCACACCGTCGCACGGATGGTGCTTTCCGATCTCAACGTGCTCAATGCCCTCGAACCCCGGAAGCCCGAGCCAATGCCAGGGCGTACCTTCCGGGAGGCCCGCACGGAGGACATGCAGTGGGCGCGGGAGTACCTGTTGCCGTGGGTTCTGCGCCGTATCCGGCACCAGTCCTCCGGCGACCACGTGCTGCCCAAGCGCCCAGATGCACGGCCGTTCAGCCAGCCCCGGCACTAGACCGGCTCGGCGGCGGCGAGCCGGCGCCGCTCGGTCACCAGCATCCGGTGTCGAACCAATTCGACGGAGATTCTGAAGAAAATGCGGGTTCCCGGTAGGCGCTGCCTCGGATCCGGCCGGTGTTGTGGCTAACTCAGGAGATCCGACCGGCTGGGACGGGCATCGGCACCGGCTCCGCACTGGTCCGCAGTGGCCGGTGAGTGCGGGCGACGGATGTCCTGAGTTGGCCACACGCGCTGGCTCGGCCCGGCCTCACGTGCGACTAGCCCGCGGCCAGCTCGGCCGGGTGGGTGAAGCGCCAGGCGGCCCCCGGGTCGGTCAGCTCGCGCTCGAGCACCAGCGGCACGCTCACCGTGGTCTCCCCCACCTGGAAGTCAATTGCACCGGCCGAGTCGCCGACCTCCCCGAGGGTGACCGGGCGCGCCGCCGGAAGGGCCGTGATGGGCGTGTCCGACCAGACCACGGCTGATGCCGCCTCCGCGGCGACCGCCCGACTCTTCTGCCCCCACTGGGTGGCGTAAGTCGCGTAGGCGGCACCCTTGTCGGCCAGGCTTACCGCGCGGAAACCGGGTTCGACGCTGTCGAGCAGGTCCACGATCGACGCATTCAGTTCGGGATGAGTGTCGCCGCCGAGCATGACGCCGACCAGGGTGATGGTCTCGCCGCCGACCGTGAACTCGGCCGAGTACAGGAGGCAGGCGCCGGCCTCGTCCGTGGTTCCGGTCTTCATCCCGGTGACACCATTGGTGCCGAGGAGCTTGTTGGTGTTGGTGACCGTGCCGATGGTCGGCAGGTCGGACGTCTCCATGGACACGATCTCGGCCAGGACGGGTTCGGCCAAGACAAGCTCGCCGATCGTGACCAGGTCGCCCGGGCTGCTCACGCTGGCCGGCGACAGCCCACTGGTGTCGGCCACCGTGGTGTCGGTCAGACCATTCGCGGCCAGCCAGGTTTCAGCCTCCGCCAGGTAGGCATCCACGGAACCGAATGCCCAGATCGCCAATGAAATGCTGTAATTGTTCGCGGAGGGCAGGAGCATGGCCTCGAAGGCCTCACGCTGGCTGAGCACCATGCCGGCGGACACGGGCGCGACCGAGCCGTCCTCGGCCAGCACGTCGTAGTAGATGTCGACGTCGTCGTCGGTGAAACGGATGTCCGGGCCGGGTTCGTTCAGGCTCAGGGGTTTCTCCTCGAGCAGCACGAGTGCGGTGACCATCTTCGTGATGCTCGCGATCGGCATCGACTCCTGGTCGCCGGTGGAACCGAGCAGCCCCGGGTAGCCGACCGCACCGATGGCGCCCGCACCGGCATCCGGCCAGATCAGCTCGGCGGCCGGTTGGGTGAGCGCGGCCGGTTCGATCAGTTCGACGGCCGCGGCCGGAACCGGGGCCAACCCCGTGCCGGTTAGGTAGCCGATCCCGCCCAGGGTGAGAACCAGGGCCGCCGCAAAGGCAACCCGACGGCGAAGGAACGTTTGGCGTCGGGTCAGTGGCATCCGACGACTCTACCAAGCGCCCGCGTTCAGACGCGCAGAGCGTACAGCGCGACGGCGCTGGCCGAGGCCACATTGAGCGAGTCGACGCCGTGGAGCATGGGGATCGTCACGACGGTGTCGGCGGCCGAGAGAGCCTGGGTGCTGAGCCCGTCGCCCTCGGCGCCGAGAATCAGGGCCAGCCGTTCCGGCGCGTTCCCGGCGAACTGCGGGAGGCTGACGGCGTCGTCGGACAGTGCCAGGGCCGCGAGGTGAAAACCGGCCCCGTGCAGCATCGGGGCGGCCTCGCTCCATTCCGGCAGTCGGGTCCACGGCACCTGAAGCACCGTGCCCATGCTCACCCGCACACTGCGCCGGTAGAGCGGGTCCGCGCAGCGCGGCGTGATCAGGACGGCGTCCGCGCCGAGGCCGGCAACCGAGCGGAAAATGGCGCCCACGTTGGTGTGGTCCACGATGTCCTCGAGGATCACAATGCGCCGCGCGTCCCGGATCACCTCGTGCACCGGCGCCAGATCCGGGCGGTGCATCGCCGCCAGCGCACCGCGGTGCAGGTTATAGCCGGTGAGCCGTTCGAGAACGGATGCCGCGCCGACGTACACGGGCACGTCCGGCCAGTCGACGAGCAGCGGCAGCACGTCGGGCAGCCACTGCTGCTGCAGAAGCACGGACCGTGGGCGGTGGCCGGCCGCGAGGGCGCGGGTGATGACTTTGCTGGACTCGGCGATGTACAGCCCGCCGGCCGGTTCGGAGACACGGCGGAGCGCGACATCCGTCAAGCGCGAGTAGTCGGCGAGACCGGGCAGGTCAAGGTTTTCGATGGGGACGATCTGCACAGCGGGACGCCTTTCACGGGGATGATCCGTCCAGCCTGCCAGTTCCCTCCCCCAGTCGAAAACCGGCGAGTTTAGACTCGGTGTACACAGGATGGAGCTTCATGACCACCGAAACGCTTCCGGTCGCCGTCGGCGCCACTGCCGCCGCTCTGGATGCCGTGGCCGAGGTGCTCCGCGGTCGCCACATCGCGGTGCTGACCGGAGCCGGTCTGAGCACCGATTCCGGCATTCCCGATTACCGTGGGAAGGGGGCCCCCGTGCGTACCCCGATGAACTTTCAGACCTTCATCGGCGACGAGCGGGCGCGCAAGCGTTACTGGGCCGGCAGCCACCTCGGCTGGCACCGGTTCCGCTCTGCGGAGCCCAACCTCGGGCACCGGTCCCTCGCCCGGCTGGAGCAGAGCGGACTGATCAGCGGGGTCATCACGCAGAACGTGGATGGCCTGCACACCCGGGCCGGGTCGCGGCACGTCGTGGACCTGCACGGGTCGTTGGACCTCGTCGTCTGCCTGGACTGCGGTCAGGCATTCGGCCGCGACAGCGTGGCCGCGCGCCTCGAAGCGGCCAACCCGACACTGATGTTACCGGGTGACGTGCGCACAGCCCCCGACGGTGATGCGGAGGTGTCCGACATCGACGGTTTCACCATTCCCGACTGCACGGTCTGCGGCGGTATGCTCAAGCCCAACGTCGTCTTCTTCGGCGAGCTGGTGCCGACAGTGAAGTTCACCGAGGCCACGGCGCTCGTCACCGGTGCGGAGGCCCTGGTCATCGCCGGCTCGTCCCTGTTTGTGAACTCGGGCATCCGTCTGCTGGAACAGGCCCGGCGCCGCAAGCTGCCGATCGTCGTGATCAACCGCGGCGAGACCAAGGGCGACGGCCGGGCACTGCTCAAGCTGGAGGCGGGCACGTCGGAGTCGCTGGCGGGGCTGGCCGACCGCCTCGCCGGCGCATCGGCGTGAAACAGACCCGGTCCATCACCACTCCCACCCCCGCGACAACGGAAACGGCAGGATGACCAGACTTTCGATCGTGCGGCACGGACAGACCGAGTGGAACCTGCGCACGCGGATCCAGGGCAGCACAGACATCCCCCTCAACTCGACCGGCCGGGCGCAGGCCGCCGAGGCGGGGCTGAGGTTGCGAGCCCGGCGCTGGGACACCATCGTGACGAGCCCGTTGGACCGTGCCCACGAGACGGCCCGGATCATCGCCGGTGAGCTCGGCCTGCCGAGCCCGGAGGTCATCCCGGAACTCACCGAGCGCCATCACGGCCAGATCGAGGGACTCACGTTCGCCGAACGACAGCGCCGCTTTCCCGACGGCGTGCCCGTTCCCGGCCTCGAGACGCGCCAGGAGGTGCTCGACCGGGTGCTGCCGGCCTTCGGGTTGCTGGCCGCCGCGCGCCCCGGACAGTCCGTGCTGGTCGTCTGTCACGGCGGGGTGATCGGAACCCTGCTGCGCCATAGCACGGCCGGGGAACGGCCGCGCCAGAACGAGATCATCGCCAACGGCTCCGTGCACGACTTCGTCTGGCGGGACGGTCGGCTCGAGCTGACGCATTTCGACGCCACACTGCGCGGCCGAGCCGAGAACACGCACTACACAGGCTGAGCCGGCTGCTCCGCGTCGATGCCGGGGCCCGTAGACGTCTCGGTCCGGGTACCGGCATCATCCGCGGTATCGGTATCGGTATCGGTGCCGGTAAGCAGTTTCAGGAGCCGCCGGGCCGAATCGCGCCAGGTGAAGCGTTCCGCCTCGATGACGGAGGCTGTGGAGCGGGCCGCCCACTCCCCCGCGCCCAGCCGCCGAACGGCCAGGGCGAGCGCGTCGGTGCTGGCCGGGTCGAAGTAGAGCGCAGCGTCGCCGCCGATCTCGCGAAAGATCGGGATGTCGCTCACCACGACGGGGATGCCGAGGCTCATCGCCTCGACAAGCGGGATGCCGAATCCTTCGTCCAGAGACGCCGTGACCAGCGCGGTCGCGGAGCCCAGCACCCGCAGGTACTCCTCGTCGGTGACGCCGTTGTGGAACACCAGCGTCGCCTGCGGCGCGAGGGCGGTCAGGCGTTCCCGTTCCCGGTCGCTCACCTGGCTCATCAGGTGCAGCTCATGGCCCGGCAGTTCCGCGGCTGCGCGCACCAGGGTGTCCACGTTCTTGTACGGCATGAACGAGCCCATGTAGACCAGGCGACCCGTTTCCGCAGCGGCACGTCCGGCGGGCGGCGTCGACCGCGTGTCGGCGGCGTTGTGGACGACCGTGACCGGCCGCCGTGTCAGACGGTTGTCCCGGATCAGGTCCCGGGTAGTCTCGGAGACGGTGACGACGCCGTCCGCCCGGTTCAGGAGCATCCGCTGCGGCCACCACGACAGGTGATACAGCCGCCAGATCAGGCGCAGCAAACCGGGCAGGTCCCGCGGCGGGGTGCGATTGCGGTAGTAGATCAGGTCGTGCACGGTGAGGAACAGCCGGTACTTCCGGCCCCAAGAGCCCATCGTCTGCATCGGGGAGAACACGACGTCGGGCTTCAGCTGGTTGACCTGGAGGGCGATGAACGGCTCCCGGACGCTGGTCGGGGCGCTCACGAGCTGCCAGGGCAGATCCGGAAGCAGGTCGAGCTGCCGGTGGTCATGGATCAGCATGGTGACCGGGTGGAGCTTGCCCAGTTCCGTGACCAGCCCGGCCGTGTACCGGCTGATGCCGTCGTGCCGGTCGAATCGGGTGTAACGGCAATCGAAGACGATTCTCATTTCGTCTCCGTTTCGCCGAGGAAGTGGCGCAGGGCGTCCGCCGCCTGCGCCGGCACCTCGTAGTGGATCAGGTGGCCGACGTCGGGGATCACCTGCAGGGTGGCATCGGGGAACAGCTTCTGCAGCCGGTACTGGGCTGCGACCGGCGTGATGTCGTCTTTCTCCGCCGCGATCAGCAGCGTGCGCTGCGGGATGCGACCGGCGAACTCGCTGACGTCGGAGCCGACCGATGCGGTGAAGGCTTCCAGCACAACCCGGCGATCCGCGAAGGCGGAGAAGTAGCGGTCGTGCTGGTTGTGGATCCAACGGCGCAACCCGGGATCCCCCGTCTTTGCCATGGTCACGCTCATCACGCGGACGATGACGCGGTTGCGCAGCAGGGCGAAGCCGAGCCGTTCGGGCAGACGCGCGGCCACCCAGTAGTAGAACATCGCCAAGCGGGTGAGGATGCCGCGCGGACCGGCCAGGGCAGGTGCGGCGATGGGGTTCACCAGAACCACATCGTCGGCGTGCAGTCCCCCTGCGACGGATGCCGCGACGATAATCGATCCGAACGAGTGCCCGAGCACCACTTTGCGCCCGGTCAGACCCAGAGCTGCCACGAACTCGGCCAGCCACCGGCCGTAGCCCGCGATGTCGTGCCGGCACCCCTGGAGCACCCCGGACTCGCCGAAACCGGGAAGGTCCGGTGAGATCATGCGGAATCCGGGAAGCTGGGCGACCACGGGCTCCAAGCCGTGGTGGTCGCCGCGGAAGCCGTGCACCATCACGATGGTGGTGTGCGCGGTTGGATCGCCGTACTCCCAATACCGCGTTTCGCCGCCCAGCACCGGGACGTCGCGGACCCTGACAGGGATCTGGGCGAGCTGTGAATCGTAGGGCGAAGGAACATTCATCGTCCCAAGTTTAGGCCGGCCGACGGCTGTCGCCGGACGCCCTCCACAGAGACACGAAGAACTCGAACTGGGCCCTCGACTCCGTGCGGCGCCAGTTCTCCGACCACCGCTTCTTCGTGAACCAGCCGGACCTGAACTGCCTTCCCCATAACCCGAGGCGCCCGGGGATGACGGTGGTCGCCCCTAGGCTTTCCCCATGAGCAACTGGAGTGACACCCTCGCCGTTTTCGACCTTGAGACGACCGGCATCGACGTGGAGACAAGCCGCATTGTGTCGGCCACCGTCGCGATCATCGATGTGAGCGGGGAGGTGCTCGAACGCGTGGACTGGCTCCTGGATCCCGGAATCGAGATCCCGGCCCAGGCCACCACCGTGCACGGCATCACGACCGAGCATGCCGCCGCGAACGGCCGGGTCGCCGCCGACGGGGTGGCCGAGATCGTCGCGACGATCCGGGAGCACCTCACCCGGGGTCTTCCTCTGGTGGCGTACAACGCGCCCTACGACCTCACCCTGCTCAACCGCGAGTCGATCCGCTACGGGGTTGCCCCGCTGGTCTCACCGTCGCCGGTGGTCGACCCTCTCGTCATCGACAAGGCCCTCGACCGGTACCGCAAGGGAAAGCGCACCCTCGCAGTGACCAGTGCGTTCTACGGTGTGCCCCTCGATGACGCGCACGACTCCGGGGCGGATGCGATCGCGGCCGGCCGGGTGGCCCAGGCCATCGCCCGGGCGCATGAGAAGACCCTGCCGGTCACCGTCGGCGAGCTGCACCAGCTCCAGGCACAGTGGTCCCTGCAGCAGGCGGAGAGCTTCCAGGCCTACATGCGCCGCGAACGCGACCCCGCGTTCGTCGCGGCGGGCGGCTGGCCCGAACGCTGACCCGGCAGCACCCGGGCGACAGCGACACCTGACCCAGTTCCGCAACATCGAAAGGGCGGCCAGCCGAAGCTGGTCGCCCTTTCGTTGTGCAGGATGCTACGGTGTGGCGCGGTTTTACTTGCCGAAGCCCTTGTAGCGTGAGTTGAACTTCTCGACGCGGCCGGCGGAGTCCATGATCCGCTGCTTGCCGGTGTAGAAGGGGTGCGACTCCGACGAGATCTCGACGTCGATGACCGGGTACGTGGTTCCGTCGGTCCACTCGATGGTCTTGGAGCTGGAGACCGTCGAACGGGTAAGGAACGTCGCACCCGACGCGAGGTCGCGGAAAACCACGGGAGCGTACGTGGGGTGAATGTCAGACTTCATGAAGACTTCCTTATTGCTGTTCGATTGGTGAGTTGCGCTTCGATTAGCGAGTACAGACTCGCCAGGTGCGGCAGGAAAAACTATACGGTCCAAGGACCGACTGTCGAGTTTAGCAGAATCCACTGGCTGTGACCGCCATCCGGTGGCGGTCAGATCGCGCGAGCGCTGAAACGTCCGTCGGCCTCGTGCAACTCGATGGACAGACCGAACGCCTCGGTCAGTGACTCCGCGGTCAGCGCGTCGGCGATGGGCCCGGCGCTGACGATGCGGCCGTTGGACAGGAGCAGGACGTGCGTGAAGCCGAGGGGGATTTCCTCGACGTGGTGGGTGACCATGATGATCGCCGGCGACCCCGACTCGCTCGCGTAGCCGCCGAGGAGCTGCAGCAGTTCCTCGCGCGCGCCGAGGTCGAGGCTCGCGGCCGGCTCATCCAGAAGCAGAACCTCGGGGTCGGTCATGATGGACCGCGCGATCTGCACCCGCTTCTGCTCGCCGTCGCTCAGCGTGCCGAACTTGCGGTCGGACAGAGCATCCAGCTTCCACTCGCCCAGCACCCGCTGGGCGCGGCGCTCGTCGATGGCTTCGTACTCTTCGGTCCAGCGCCCGGTGACGGAGTACGCGGCCGTCATCACCACATCGAGGACCTTCTCGTTCGCGGGGACCCGGCGGGCCATCGCCGTCGAGGCGAAGCCGATCCGCGGCCGCAGCTCGAAGAGGTCGGTGCGTCCGATCGGTTCGTCGAGAACGACGGCACTTCCGCTCGACGGGTGGATGAGGGCGGCGGCGATCTGCAGCAGCGTGGTCTTGCCGGCGCCGTTCGGGCCCAGGATCACCCAGCGCTGGTCGTCATCAACACTCCAGTTCACTGAGTCGAGGATGGGTGTGCCATCCCGGACGACGGAGACGTCGGTGAAGTGGAGAACGTTGACCATAAGGCCATGTTATCTGCCGCCGCCGATGCCCACACACGCGAAACGGGTGCCGCGCATTCCTGCAGCACCCGTTGGGGCGGTTAGTCAGAGCCCGACTTAGAGCAGTGCGGCGTAGATCTCCCGGGTGCGGGTGGCGATTTGGGTCCAGCTGAACATCTGCTCGGCCCTGACCCGGCCGGCTCGGCCCATCGCGGCGGCGTTGGCCGGGTCGGCGAGGACCTCGATCAGGGTGCGCGACAGGTCCGAGACGAAGAGGTCGGCATCGATGGGGGTTCCGGTTCCGTCGGTGGCCTGGTCGATGGGCACGAGCCGGCCGGTCACGCCGTCGGCGACCACCTCGGGGATGCCCCCGGTCGCAGTTCCGACGACCGGCAGCCCGCAGGCCATGGCCTCCAGATTGACGATGCCGAGCGGTTCGTAGACCGACGGACAGACGAAGACGGTGCCGGCAGTGAGCACGGCGGCCAGGTCGTGCTGCGACAGGAGGCGATCGATCCAGACCACGCCGGAGCGTTCGCGCTGGAGGGCCTCGACTCCGGCCGTGACCTCGGCCAGGATGCCCGGGGTGTCGGGGGCGCCGGCGCAGAGCACCAGCTGCACCTCCGGTGGCAGCAGGGCAGCCGCGCGGAGCAGGTACGGAAGCCCCTTCTGCCGGGTGATGCGGCCCACGAAGACCACGGCCGGTCGGTCCGGGTCGATGCCCAGTGCCCGCACGGTGTCCCGGTCGTCCGTGGGCTTCCACCGTTCGAGGTCGATGCCGTTGTAGACGACGTGCACCCGAGCCGCGTCAAGTGCTGGGTAGCTGCGCAGGATGTCGCGGCGCATCCCACCGCTGACGGCGATGACGGCATCCGCGGCTTCGAAGGCGCTGCGTTCGATCCAGCTGGAGACCCGGTAGCCTCCGCCGAGCTGCTCGGCTTTCCAGGGGCGGAGCGGCTCGAGGCTGTGCGCGGTCACAACGTGCGGAATCCCGTGCAGGAGCTTCGCGAGGTGGCCGGCGCCGTTGGCGTACCAGGTGTGCGAGTGCACGATGTCGGCGCCGTGCACGTCCTGCGCCATCTGGAGGTCGACGCCGAGCGTGGCCAGCGTCGCATTCGCGCCCGCCAGTTCCGCCGGCACCTCATACGCGTGGGTGTCGACGGCGTCGCGGGGCGCGCCGAAGCATCGCACGGAGACGTCGATGTCGGTGCGAAGGGCCTTCACAAGCTCCGCCACATGCACGCCTGCTCCGCCGTAAATCTCCGGGGGGTATTCCTTGGTCAACAGATCCACTCGCATGAGGCAAAGCTATCGCAGGCTGGCCGGAGGCACACCCACTCGTGCTGGATCGACGTGACGAATGGCCCTACTGTAAAGACATGCAGTCAAAGAAGATCTTTGGAATCGTGCTCGCCGGCGGAGAAGGAAAACGGCTCATGCCGTTGACGGAGGACCGTGCGAAACCGGCCGTTCCTTTCGGGGGTCATTACCGGCTGATCGACTTCGCGTTGTCGAATTTGATTAATTCGGGCCTCACCCAGATCGTGGTTCTCACTCAGTACAAGTCCCACAGCCTTGACCGTCACGTCTCCCAGACCTGGCACGTTTCTGGTGGCCTCTTCAACTCTTATATCGCATCGGTGCCGGCGCAGCAGCGTCTCGGCAAGCGCTGGTTCAGCGGATCCGCGGACGCGATCCTGCAGAGCCTCAACCTGATCCATGACGAGAAGCCCGACATCGTCGTCGTCGTGGGAGCCGACCACGTCTACCGGATGGACTTCAGCCAGATGATCGAGGCTCACATCGCCTCCGGAGCCGCCGCAACCGTCGCGGCCATCCGTCAGCCGATCGGTCTGGCCGACCAGTTCGGCGTCATCGAGGTCGACGCGGCGACGCCGGACCGCATTCGTGATTTTCGCGAGAAGCCGAAGGATGCCGTCGGCCTCGCCGATGCCCCGCACGAGGTCTTCGCGTCCATGGGCAACTACGTTTTCAACACGGAGGCGCTGATCGAGGCCGTCCTGCGCGACGGCGAACGCGCCGACTCGAGCCACGACATGGGTGGCGACATCATTCCCGATTTCGTGTCCCGCGGTGAGGCCGGCGTCTACGACCTCAAGCTCAATGACGTCCCCGGATCCACCGACCGAGACTGCGACTACTGGCGCGACGTGGGTACCATCGACTCCTTCTTCGAGGCGCACCAGGACCTGATCAGCGCACTGCCCGTTTTCAACCTCTACAACCAGAAGTGGCCTATCTTCAGCCAGCAGCTCAACTCTCCGCCGGCGAAGTTCGTCCGGGACGGACGCGGCTTCCTCGGCACCATGATCGACTCGATCGTTTCCCTCGGCTGCGTCATTTCGGGAGCGCACATCGAACGCAGCGTTCTCGGCCCCTGGGCCGCCATCGATTCCGGTGCCCAGGTGGTGGACTCGATCGTCTTCGACCGGGTGCAGATCAAACCGGGTGCGACCGTGCGTCGGGCGATTCTGGACAAGGACGTGGTGGTCGCCGCCGGAGCGGAAGTCGGCGTTGATCGTGAGCGTGACCGCGCACGGGGGTTCAGCGTCACCGAGTCCGGCATCACCGTCGTCGGCAAGGGAGTCCACGTCCACCCGTGACCGTGTTCGTTCGTTTCCTCGTCGTCCTGGACGCCGATTCCACCCTGATCGAAGACGAGGTCATTGAGTTGCTCGCTGATGCGGCCGGCTCGCTGGCCCTCGTCGCCGAGGTGACCGAGCAGGCCATGCGCGGCGAGATCGATTTCGCGCAGAGTCTACGGCTCCGGGTCAAGACGCTGGCCGGACTGTCCACGGATGTTTTCGCGGAGGTCGGGCGGCTCGTCCGCCCGACTCCCGGGGTGCAGGAACTCATCGACGGCCTGCACGCCCAGGGCAGCAGAATCGGGGTGGTATCGGGCGGCTTCCACGAGGTGCTCGACCCGCTGGCTGCCGCCTTCGGCCTCGATCACTGGCGGGCGAACCGGCTGGAGGTGGCCGACGGTCGCCTCACCGGCGGCCTGGTCGGACCCGTCATCGACGCCGCCGCCAAGGCCGCGGCCCTGCGGGAGTGGGCCGCCCTCGAGGGCGTAGCCCTGCCCCAGACCGTCGCCGTCGGCGACGGAGCGAACGACCTCACGATGATGCGGGCAGCCGGTCTGGGCATCGCTTTCAACGCGAAACCGATCGTGAGGGCGCAGGCGGACCTGGCCCTGGATACCCGCGATCTCAGCCAGATCCTGCCGATACTCGGTCTGCGCGGTTAGTGCCCCATCCCCAGCCCGCCGTCGACGGGGATGACCGCGCCGGAGATGTACCCGGCGTCGTCCCCGGCAAGCCAGGTGACGACCCGAGCCACCTCGACCGGGGTCGCGAAGCGTCCCGCCGGGATGCTGCGCTTGTAGTCGGCCTGCTGCGACTCGGAGAGTTTTGCGGTCATGTCGGTTTCAATGAAACCCGGTGCGACGACGTTGGCCGTGATGCCCCTCCCGCCCAGTTCACGGGTCACCGAACGGGCGAGGCCGATCAGACCGCTCTTCGACGAGGAGTAGTTGACCTGTCCCGCGGAGCCGTACAGGCCGACCACGCTGGAAATCAGCACGATGCGGCCGAACCGAGCCTTGAGCATCCCCTTGGACGCACGCTTCACGACTCGGAATGCGCCGCTCAGGTTGGTGTCGATGACCGAGGTGAAGTCGTCCTCGCTCATGCGCATCAGCAGCATGTCCCTGGTGATGCCCGCGTTGGCGACAACCACCTCGACGGGGCCGAGCGCCGCCTCGATCTCGGTGAACGCGGCGTCGATGGATGCGGCGTCCGTCACATCCGCGCGCACCGTCAAGCTGCCGCTCGGACCGTCCCCGGAGCGGGCGGTGACCGCGACGCGGTGTCCCTGCCTGATGAACTCCTCCGCGATAGAAAATCCGATGCCGCGGTTTCCCCCGGTGACAAGGACAGTTCTGCCAGTCGTCATGCTGGGTCCAATCTCTTTTTCTCAGCGAACGAACAGCCGTACGCGCGTGTTTTCCAGTTTAGGGCGTCTACGTTTATGTCCGACGAGACGTAGAATTTGTAGAGAGAAACTCCCCGACTGACCGAATCGATGGCATCCATGAAACAGCAGTCGATCACCTCGCTCCCCCCTTCACCCGAGGAGGAGCGTCGAGCCCGGATGATCAAATACTTGATCGCCATGGGCATCCGGATGGTCTGCATCGTGCTGATGCTCTTCGTCCAGGGTTGGTGGCTTCTCGTCTGCGCCGTCGGCGCAATCGCCCTTCCCTACTTCGCGGTCGTCTTTGCGAATGTTCAGAGCAGCGCCGTGGCGTCCACGGTCGTCCGACCGGGAGCCGTGCAGGTGTTCCGGGCGCCGCCTCGCGGACCGGATAATGACGAGAGCGGAACGTGATCGGCCTCGGCGCCGATCTCGAAACGACGAATTGCTCTCGCGCCGGCTGTCGTGAAAACGCCGACTGGCGGTTGGACTGGCGCAATCCCCGTATTCACGCTCAAGACCGCGTGAAGACCTGGCTGGCCTGCGACCTGCACGTCGATTACCTCCGCGATTTCCTGGCCAGTCGAGACTTCCCATTGGCCGTCTCGCCTCTGCCGGTCTTCCTTGAGGCTGTAGACCCGGAAGCCGGGCCGGCGTGATCGGCTGGAAGTTTGCGTTCACCCGGCGCTGGGCCGGATATCTCGCGCTGACCATCCTCTTTGCGGCCGTGTGCTCCGGGCTCGGTCTCTGGCAGCTCGCGCGACGCTCCGATGCCCTCTCTGAAATGGACAAAGTGGAGACCAACTATGCGGCGGATCCGGTTCCCTTGGCCGAGGCTCTGCCTGGTCTGGACGCGTTCTCCGCGTCTCAGAAGTGGCTGCCCGTTGTCGTGACCGGCACGTATTTGACGGACGACGAGCTGATCGTGCGCAACCGCCCGCTCAATATCCACCCGGGTTTCGAGGTTCTCACTCCCCTGCTGCTCGCCGATGGCTCGGTCTTCATCGTGAACCGGGGCTGGTTGCCGACCGGGCAGACCCCCGACGCCCCGGCATCCGTGCCAACCGCCCCCTCGGGGGTGGTCACCGTCATCGCCCGGCTCAAGGCCGGTGAGCCTTCGTTGGCCGGGCGGTCGGCCACGGGCGACCAGATCGCGACGATCAACCTCGACGAGGTGTCCACCCGGCTGGACCTTCCGACGTATACCGGCGCGTACGGGCTGATGGCTTCCGAAGATCCGACGCCGGACGAACGTCCCGTGGCGGTCACCCGCCCGGTCAAAGACGAGGGGCCTCACCTGTCCTACGCATTCCAATGGTTCGTGTTCGCCCTGATGGGCTTCGTCGGTCTGGGCTGGGCCATCCGGCAGGAGTACCGAGCCGTGAACTTCGACGACCCGGACGAGCGCGTTCGCGCCGCCGAGCGTGCCCGCCGGCAGGCTGCCAAACCCCGCAGCGACTCGGAGATCGAGGATGAGCTCATCGACGGCAGGTGATCGACAGGTCAGAGGGATTCGGAAACACGAATGCCCGGGCCAGCGGGCCCGGGCAGTGTGCTGGGTGCAGGAAGGTGATCAGGCGAGCATGATCAGATCAAGGTAGTCCTTGTTCCAGTGATCCTCGGTGCCATCGGGCATGATCAACACGCGCTCGGGGTTCAGCGCCTCGACAGCGCCCTCGTCGTGGCTTACGAGGACGACAGCCCCGGCATAGTGCGCCAGGGCGTCGAGGATTTCCTCGCGGCTGGCCGGGTCGAGGTTGTTAGTCGGTTCATCGAGCAGCAGAACATTGGCGCCTGACACCACGATCATGGCCAGGGCCAGCCGGGTCTTCTCGCCACCGGACAGAACCCCGGCCGGCTTGTGCGAGTCGTCGCCGGTGAACAGGAACGAGCCCAGAACCCGGCGCGCCTCCATCTCAGTGATGTTGGGCGAGGAGGACACCATATTCTCCAGCACGCTGCGCTTGACGTCGATCGTCTCGTGCTCTTGCGCGTAGTAGCCGATCCGCAGACCGTGGCCGGGCACGATCTCTCCGGTGTCCGGCTTATCCACGCCCGCGAGCATGCGCAGCAGTGTGGTCTTGCCCGCACCGTTGAGGCCGAGGATGACCACCTTCGAGCCGCGGTCGATGGCCAGATCCACGGCCGCGAAGATCTCCAGCGAGCCGTAGCTCTTGGAGAGGTCGGTGGCCATCAACGGGGTGCGTCCGCACGGGGCGGGCTCGGGGAAGCGCAGTTTGGCGACTCGGTCGACTGCCCGCACGGCGTCCAGTCCGGACAGGAGCTTCTCGGCGCGCGCGACCATCTGGTGGGCGGCGGCAGCCTTGCTTGCCTTAGCGCCGAACTTCGCGGCCTGCAGCTGGAGGGTCGACGCCTTCTTCTCGGCGTTGGCGCGTTCCTTCTTGCGGCGGTCCGCGTCGGCCACGCGCTGCCGCTGGTAGTTCCTCCAGTTCATGTTGTAGATGTCGATGACCATGCGGTTGGCGTCGAGGTAGAACACCCGGTTCACCGTGTCGCCGACCAGCTCGATGTCGTGGCTGATGATGATGCATCCGCCGCGATAGTTCTTGACGAACTCCCGCAGCCAGACCACGGAGTCGGCGTCGAGGTGGTTGGTGGGCTCGTCGAGGATCATCGTTTCCGCGGCCGAGAACAGGATACGGGCGAGTTCGATGCGGCGGCGCTGTCCGCCGGACAGGGTTCGCAGCTGCTGGTCGAGGATGCGGTCGGGAAGGTTCAGGTTGCTGGCGATCGACGCGGCTTCCGCCTCGGCCGCGTAGCCGCCGAGGGCGTTGAACTCATCCGTGAGGTTGCCGTAGGTGCGCATGGCCTTGGCGCTGGTCTTGGGATCGTCGCTGCCCATGTCGATACCGGCCTGGGCAAGACCCAGGGAGATCGTTCCGAGGCCGCGGGCATCCAGGATGCGGGTCCGAGCGAGCATGTCCGGGTCGCCCGAGCGGGGGTCCTGGGGCAGATAGCCGATCTCGCCGGTGCGGTCGATCGAACCGTTGGTCGGAACTGTCTCACCCGCCAGAGTCTTCGTCAGTGTCGTCTTACCAGCCCCGTTGCGGCCAACCAGGCCGATCTTGTCACCGGCGGAAACGCGGAAACTGACGTCTTCCATGAGCACGCGCGCCCCAACTCGGATTTCGAGATTTTGCACACTCAGCACAGCAACAGTCCGTTCAGGGGAGTCGTAGAATTTTCTGGCCGAAGCGGGCCAACTCTCCACTATATTTGATCGGTTCCGCCTCGGTGTGCGCCGGCAAGCGAAAGTGCCCCCTGAAGTGCCTTCGCCAGCCAGTCCCGGTAAGCGGCATCCGACCAGCCGAGGTCGAGGACCAGAGACCGGTAGGCCTGTGGATGCCCGAGCGCCCACACCGTTGCCGCCGCCTCGTGGTCGCTCACTCCCCCGCGCAGGCTGTGCCGTGAGCGCAGCGCGCTCGCGACCTCGCCGTACTGGAGAAGTCGCTGGGCGGAACGCCGCATCTCCAGCTCCGCGATGTCTGCATCGACTCCGGCCGCCTGGGCGATCACGCGGTGCACCCCGGACGTCTGGGCGTTCAGGTCGGCGATCCAGCCGGTCAGGATTCGGACGATCTCGGCGGCCGTGCGCGCTTCGGCGATCTGACTGCGCAGCGGTGGGGGGCCGGCTTGCGGTTCGTACGCACGTGCGGCCGCGCGGTCGAGCACGGCGGAGAGAACGGCGGCTTTGCCACCGACCGAGTTGTAGATGGTCTGCACCGCGACGCCTGCCTCGGCGGCGATCGAGCCGAGAGTGGTGGAAATGTACCCCCGCTCAAGCATTAGCTGGAGCGCGGCCCGCACGATCAAGGTGCGGGTCTCTTGCGACTGGGCCTCCCGGCGGGATTCGATGCTCATCAGGACTTCAACCTTCTTTTTAGAATGTTATTCTACACACTGGAATAGTGTTCTAGCAGGCGGTATTTCGGTTCGGGGACCATGCGGCAGCGTTCGACCATGACGTTGTGTGATCGGGAGGGGTGCCCGGGCCGGACTGGCCTCCTATGGTTTCGGCATGACACTCGTGCAGACGCCCGCCGCCCTCTCCCCCCGTGCCGAAGATTGTGCCAGCCGCCTCATCGCCGCCGGAACCGCTTGGAGTGAGCGCATCAGCGCTGACGCGTCGAAAGCGAAGCTGACCTACCGCGTCACGGCCGCCGGCGAGGGCTCGGTTGCCACCCGCATCACGGCCGGCAAGCATGTCTTCCTCGTCGACGAGCCCGGGGCCCTGGCCGGAGACGATGTGGCAGCCAGCCCCGTCGAGATTGCGCTCGGCGCCCTGCTCTCGTGCCAGGTGGTCGTCTACCGCCTCTACACCCAGGGGCTGGGCATCCGGGTCGACGAGATCGAGATTGTCGCGGAGGGCGACCTTGACGTTCGGAGGCTGTTCGACATGAGCGAGGACGTGCGGGCCGGCTTCGCAGCGATCCGCCTGCACATCACCATCACCGGTCCCGAATCCGATGAGCGCTACCAGGAGCTGCGGGCAACCGTCGACGCGCACTGCCCGGTTCTCGACCTGTTCGCGAACCCCACTCCCGTGTCCGTCATCGTCACCAAGGCGTAGCCGGATCCGAAGCCGACCGGTGGCCAGGCCTGTCGCGTCCCGCGGCGCACCGTGTGGAAGCTGGCGCACGATAGGCCGTCCGCCGGCCTCCAGGACGTGCGCCGTGACGCAGTCACCCACTCGTCTAGCGGCGAACAGGGCGGAGGCCTACCGTCGGCTGCAGCTGCAGCCGCACCGGTTGCTGCACGAATGCGAGGAGGTCGACGATGGACCACGAATCAGCCACACCACCCCACCGAACCCGGACGGGCCTCCCCCGTCCGACTCAGATGAGGAACAGGAAAGCGCCAGCCCTGTGGGCGACATGTTCGAGGAGGGTGAAACCGACATCGGGCCGCACCCGTCCCTGATCGATTTGGAGAATTGGGAGCCGTCTGAGTTGGCGTCGTCCGCTGAAACGGGCGCTCGGGAAACGGGCGCTGAGGAGAATACATCGTCCGAGTGACCAGGATCGGATCATCGACCAGGACACGTCGACGGGGCGCCGGCCAGATGGCCGGTGCCCCGTCGACGTGGGTGGATCAGGACTAAATCGGATGCGGATCAAATGCGGATCAAAGGGAGACACCGAGGGCACGGATCGACTCGTTCGGGGCCTTAACCGGATTAATGCGGAATATATTCCGTTTAATAGGAGGATACTTGCAGGCAGCAAGCAGGAAATGGGCATAACGGTGCTGTATATCGCACTCCCGACACGGTTGGGGAGGCATCCTGCTTCTCAAATGGGGACGGTATGGATACAAACTCGATTGATCGAAATATTCCTGCAACAGACATTGGAGCAGGGGGGACGCGGAGAAGTTTTCGAGAGGAACTGGACACGACGCGGTACCACGTGGTGGATGACCACTGGGCCGGCCGGGTCCCTGCCCAGTACGGCGTTGCCCCGCGGGTGCGGATCGGCACGGACAAGTGGTTCAATCTGCTGTGGTTGATTCCCATTGGACTGGTCCTGCTGATCGTGGGGATCGCCATTGCCAAGGGGCTGCGGGAGATGCCCGCGGTGCAGGACTTCATGAGCCAGTATCCGGGTGCGACTGCACTGCCCGACAACGCCCCGGTCGGGTTCCCGGCGTGGGTCGGTTGGCAACACTTCCTGAACCTCTTCATGATGATCTTCATCATCCGGTCCGGTGTCAGCATCATGGCTGACCATCCGCGGCTGTACTGGACCCGGCACTCGACACCGGGTAAGGACTGGTTTCGCATGCAGAAGCCGGTGCCGAGCGATCCGCTCTACACGGCGAAGGAGGACTCAATCACCTTGCCCGATGGTGTCGGCCTGCCGGGGCGCCGTCACTCCATCGGTCTCGCACGGTGGTGGCACCTCGGCGTCGATACGGTCTGGCTGCTCAACGGAATCATCTTCTGTGTTCTTATCTTTGCGACGGGGCAGTGGATGCGCTTGGTCCCGCTGAGCTGGGACGTCGTCCCCAACGCCGCGTCGGCCGCCCTTCAGTATCTGTCTTTGGACTGGCCGGCCGAGAGCGGGTGGACCAACTACAACAGTCTGCAGCTGATCGCCTACTTCATCACCGTTTTCATCGCGGCGCCTCTCGCCCTGGTCACCGGCCTCGGCATGTCCCCCGCGCTGTCGACCCGCTTCCGTAGAATCAGCTCGGTGTTCAGCATCCAGGTGGCCCGTTCGCTGCACTTCTTCGTGCTCTGCTGGTTCGTCATGTTCATCGTTGTGCACGTCACCCTGGTGATGACCACAGGGGCCCTGCGCAACCTCAATCACATGTATGCGTCTCAGGACAGTGAATCGTGGGTCGGCATCGGGATCTTCGCGGCTTCGATGGTCGTCGTCATCGGAGGATGGCTCGCAGCCACGCCTTTCACCTATCGGCATCCTCGTGTGGTGCAGAAGGTCGGTTTCGCGCTGATCGGTCGCGCGCAGCGCCTATTTGAACACATCGACGCGAACCCCGGCCAATACACGGAGAAGGACATTTCGCCGTACTTCTGGCACAACGGCAAATACCCGGACTCCGAGGAATACCAGGCGCTTCGAGCGGGCAACTTCGCGGACTACACACTGCGGGTCAACGGGCTCGTCGAGAACCCCGTCGATTTGAACCTCGCACAGTTGCAGGGTCTCCCCTATCACGATCAGATCACCCAGCACTTCTGTATTCAGGGGTGGTCAGGGGTGGCGAAGTGGGGCGGAATCTCCATGCAGACGATCCTGGATCTGGTGCAGCCGAAACCCGAGGCGAAATGGGTCATTTTCTATTCCTTCGCGGCGGGTCCGGACGGTGGCACGTACTACGACGCCCAACCCATCGAGCAGATGAGCTACAAACTGACCATGCTCGCCTATGACCTCAACGGGCAGACCCTATCTTTCGGGCACGGAGCACCGCTTCGGTTGCGCAACGAAACGCAGCTGGGTTTCAAGATGGTGAAGTGGATCAAGGGAATCGAGTTCGTTGAGGACTTCTCGGAGATCGGTGCGGGGTTTGGTGGTTACCACAACGACCATGAGTTCTTCGGCTACCGGCAGTCCATCTAACGCGAAAACCCCGATTTCCGGAGGAAATCGGGGTTTTCGCGTGCGTTCGGGGAGGATTAGATAGAAAAGCCGAGGGCTCGCATCATGTCACGGCCGTCGTCCGTAATCTTCTCGGGACCCCACGGCGGCATCCAGACCCAGTTGATGCGGAATTGGTCGACGACGCCGTCCAACGCCTCGGCGGTCTGTTCCTCGAGGACATCGGTCAGCGGGCAGCCGGCCGAGGTCAGGGTCATGTGGATGATCAGGGCATTGTTCTCATCGTCCCAGCCCAGGTCGTAGATGAGGCCGAGGTCGACCACGTTGATACCGAGTTCCGGGTCCATGACGTCTTTGAGCGCCTCTTCGATTTCATCGAAGCGCGCCGGGGGCAGCGTGGAAACCATGCGCCTAACCTACGTTCGTTTCGGTGAGAAAGCGATCGTAGCCCTCGTCTTCGAGGCGGTCGGCGAGTTCGGGGCCGCCCTGTTCGGCGATGCGGCCGTCGACGAAGACGTGCACGAAGTCCGGCTTGATGTAGCGCAGGATGCGGGTGTAGTGCG